>CAYQDW010000029.1:0-28323 GCA_964416385.1 uncultured Cryomorphaceae bacterium
CTGTTGGTTCTTGATGCAAACCCCGCGCGCCAGAGTGAAATCATTCCTAAACGCAAAAATCATTCGTGCAGCAGTAAAGGGCCTAAATTCACACTTTAGCTTTTTATAAAAATACACCGCCTTGCATAACCGATTTCTCTTCTACGCACTTCTTACGCTGTTCATAGCACTTAACCTGCTGCCTACCTATTTATGGCTATGGGATATTTCATTGATAGACTTAAGTCGGCCGGAATATTCTACCATTAAATTTGAAACAAGGAATATGCTAGAATCCATCTTAAAATATACCATAATCATTGCCTTGTGGCTGCCAGTGCTGATTTTAATTGTTAAACGGGAGCGGAAATACAAAGCACTATTACTACCAATGGCGCTGAGTTCGGGACTATTTCTTGCCATGATTGCTTCTCAAAACGTGTATCCTGATAGTGATTCTGAATACACAGAAAACGGCTACCAACATCGCATAGAAAAATGGCAAGACAAGAATGGCATCAAAATAAAACATTGGAAAAGCCGAGATTCTTTGGCCACTTACCAAACGCATCAGCATATAGAGTGGGAACTCATAAACGATAAATAAAAAGATAAAATCCTTCGTTGACTAAAACTGAATGCGTTGTTTTGCGCAAGGCAGCTTTTTCTGTTGGGGATTGATCCAAAAGTGGTTTTTCTAGATATCGCCTTTACGAAAATGATTGTTGTATGTAGTAACGTTTATGATTTAGAAACTCACCATTGAATCCAGCACTAAATGCTGGCATAAATAATAAAACACATGATTTATAGATTTTCTGTTAGCGCTTGGCTAATGCTCTTTACGCTGCTTCTTTTAAATTGTAAAATGGCGCAAGGGCAGGCTAAAAACATCACGGCATCAACATTTATAAATGGTATTAATGCAAATGAATTTAAAGCCGGTAAATTCACGAGCACACAATATGAAGGCCTAAGATTGTACAATACTTTACAGTGCGTATTGGGCCTTCCGTATAAGGGATACATCATTTTTGACAGCATTACATCACAGAAAACGTATCGAGAATTTAATGCCATTTGGCTCACACCAGATAGCCTTCCCTATTTTTCTCTGGTGGGGATTAGAAATGTAAAGGACGAATTAGAATTTGTTGCCCAGAGACTATCGGCAGATGATGACCTATCTGCACTATGTATAAAACCCGACCTACAAGACCCCGAAATAGCACATAGCCTAAGAATGGATGCACCCAATTGGAACGCACCTAATAGCTTTAGATTTGGCGTGGTATCATTAAACGAATACTTTTCATTTAATCACGTAGCGGCAAAAGATTCAATTACCATTATCGGTACTGAAAGCGATATAAAGCGTAATGGGTTCAGATTTACGGATCATAATGGGTGGGCTTATGAAGTACGCACTACGCGATGGGACAAAGGCGCCATTACAAAAATTGTAATCACCCAAATGACTGCCAAAGACGCACTGCAAATCATACAAGCATACATAGACTATGTTAACTGCCTACCAGATCCATTTTTTACCACAAGATCTCTTGGCGAAAATTATGCAAAGCTTTACGAAAAAGATGAATTGCGGGGTGTATCGGCATATTTTCAAAATACCATACCAGATTATCGTGTTACAGTCATTTTCAACAACAATAAAATAAAGCCAACGCTAACTATTAAGTTATACAATAGTTACTACAGAAAAAAGGGTTACCAAAGAATGAATAGGCCGCTGCCGTCTGTAAGTCCTACATACGATGTACGTGAAGATGCGCTAGACGAAGAAAGTTGGAAGGCACTTAAGAATAGTATTGAATAATCCTCGTAAAACATTGCCTAAAAATTGATTGTGCTTAAAGCACTGGCAATTAGGCACAATAATACACTTAAGCGTTCATGGCCATCATTAAGTGTTATAAAGGCGTTTTTTTAGGATTAGGTCCAAATGGCAATGGTGGCCATTAAGGCAAAACCCATGAGTAATACAGATAGCGTTGCCAATCTTTTTGGGGACGTGCTAAACAACTCCGCAATAATTTCTAATGTGGCTATGTATAAAAATGTGCCTGCTGCTAATGCATCAAACACAACCTCAAAAACTTGCGCAGAGGCCGCAGAGGTTTGTGCGCTCAACACAGAACCCGCTACAATTCCCAAAGGTGTCATGGTTGAAAAGAAGAAAATGGTGCGCTTAATAACCTGCCGCGATACGCCAGCTTCTACCATATTTACGCCTAGCGAAAAAGAAGCCGAACCTTTATGGGCAATTATGGCGACAAAAATTACCACACCGTTAAGTAGGGTAGATTCTAATCCGAGTGACATCCCCGCAATAATGGAGTGGATGGCTAAAACCACAAATAGAATTACCGGAAAACGACCAGATTTTGCGATCACATCAGCTGTAGCGGTTTTTGTGGCTAGTGTTTCTATCGCCAATATCAAAACAAAGCCCACACCAGCCAGCAATAGCGGCACAGGATAATCAATGGCTAGTGCAAGACCTTCAAAGTCTGAAATGGCATCTGGCATCATATGTAGCAATCCGGCACCTAAAAAAACACCTCCAGCAAAAGCATTTCCCAACACCAATGCCAAGCGGCCCCCACTAGCAAAAGTTTTTCTCAATGGAAATAATCCGCCTAAAACGCCTGCTAAAATGATTGCGATTACAGCACTTATTTTAAAAATGATCATAATTGGTTGTTTTTATTTATTCATTCAACAATCTAAACCTGTGGATGTATTGCCTTTTTATACGGTTTTGGAGAAAGCAAGCGCTTTATTTTTTACCAAGAACGGCATCCGCCAAAAGTTGACCCAGCGCACCTTCTACTACCAAGCCATCAAGATCAACAGGTGAGATATTAAGTTGTAGCCGCAATACATCTTCTGCGCGTCTTGCATCGTTCACCTTTCTAAAGCGGGGGCCAATCCCCGAAAACTTTATACCAGCGTTTAAAAGTTCTGTAGCCAAGAATACGGCTCCAGAATCATCAATTGGTAAATCTATATAAATGGTAGCTGCGCCCGCTGAGACTTTCATGGCTTCTGTAGCCGCAAGAATGGCATCAAAGCTGCCGCGCGTAATATTATCCAAAGAAATCCAGGCAACACCTCTTGCCGCATCAAAACGTGTATGTAAAATGGTGTGGCCCTCTGGTGGCAAAACGTTTTCTGTTACAACCTGCGCTTCTCTTTTTCTTGCCACATACAATTGGGTTATCAAATCTCCTAAAACTTGTGGCACATAAGCCGTTACGGGTGGCTCTTCTGTTAAAGGGTGCCAATACAAAAAGCACGAGTGACGTTTAGAAGTTTCTGGGTCTATGGCTTGTTGTGAGGTATTACCACCGCGTAGCGTAGCCGCTGCTGGTGTAGTGCCTAAGCAAAGTGCACACGGTGTTGACCCAAACTTTAAATTCATACGCTGACTGATTGGGTGGCGAGCTGTAGGCTGGCTCCAAATACCGAGTAGGCCTAACGTAGCACCAGCAGCCTCAACCGCCGCGCGCATGGGTGCCATTAGGCCATGCCCTCTATGCCGATGGTCTATAACCGCTTGGCCAGATTCGCCAATGGGGCCTAAATCTGGACGCTCTAGGGCAAAATGTCCAACAATTTCTCCTGCTGGCGAAGTGCAGACAACAGAATGCAGCCGCCCCTCATTATTAAGACGCTCTATACGTTCAGGGATATATAAATCAGGGTTGGGATATGAACGCCCGTAAGCCTCATAAACCCGCTTAGCAATGGTAAGACCATCTTCAGAAACATAGCCCCGCACATGATAGTCGCCCGTGGCATCTGACCCATGCACATCTGCGTGTGCTACGGCATCATGCGCTTCTTCCAAATGTTGTTGATAGGTATCAATCACCTCAATGGCAGCAATGTCTCGATGTGCCACCAAATGCAGCTCTGACCCCTCCTGCCCTTTTTGCAGCCAATAAACATGGTCAAAAACATGTGCCGGACGAATGCGCTTTCTGATTTCTGAACCAGTGGCACCTTCTGTAAGATCATCGCCTAAGGGTTTACCATGTTCTAACACTCTAAATTCTAAACTATCAGGAACAATGGTGGCGCTTATTTCTAACTGCATCGCTACATCGCCATCTTGTTCTAAGGCATGCTCAACCAACTCTACGGCAGAAATTAAGGCTTCATGCAATTTTTTTCGGCGCGGTTCAGAAATAGCGGCTAAAGCCAATACACGGTCTGCAAAATCATCAATCATCGGGTTTAAAACCTGTAAACCTGGCAGCGACAAGGCGAGATCAATTCTGTTAGATATGGGCATGGCGATTAAATTTTTCTGGGCAAAGTACAATTATTCACTGTACTTGCTTGCTAGGCGTTATAAGCGTGCGTAATTGTGGAGGCTGTCTTGCGTTACCTTTGCCGGCTATGTCGCACCTACTCCACCAATTGCCAAATGGCCTTCGCATTGTTTTTCAGCCCGCACAAAGTAGCGTTGGGCATGTTGCCTTACTCATAAATACAGGTAGCCGAGATGAACTAGAAAATGAGCAAGGCATGGCACATTTTATAGAACACAATCTTTTTAAGGGCACCAAAAAAAGAAAGGCCTATCATATTTTAAGCAGACTTGATGATGTGGGGGGTGATTTGAATGCCTACACCACCAAAGAAGAAACCATTATTCACGCTAGCTTTTTACAAAACTATTTAGACCGTAGTGTAGAGCTCATTGCCGATATACTCATCAATAGCACGTTTCCAGAAAAAGAATTAAAAAAAGAAAAAGACGTCATTCGCGATGAAATAGACAGCTATGCAGATAGCCCTAGCGAACAGATTTTTGATGATTTTGAAAATGTTGTTTTTGCCAATCACCCAATGGGGCGCTCCATTCTTGGCACACCCGAAAGTCTGGATTTATTTACGCGGCAAATGGTTTTAACGTTTATTGCGCGTAATTACCATCCAGAACGAATGGTCTTAAGTTTTTCTGGAAATTTTACGTGGAAGACCGTTCTTCGTTTAGCGCACAAGTATTTTGCACATCTTCCTTTTACCGGCACATTACAGCGCAGAATGCCCCTTACCCCCTATCAGCCTACATTACTAGAAGAACAAAAAGAAATTCTACAAACACATGCCATCATCGGCAACCGCGCCTACAGCATGCATGATGACGCGTTTATGGGAATGATCTTATTGAATAATCTGTTGGGCGGGCCCGGAATGAACAGTCGCTTAAACCTCAACATCAGAGAGAAATATGGCTTTGCCTATAATATAGAAAGCTTTTACAGCGCCTATACAGACTGCGGCATTTTTGGTATTTACATTGGCACCCACAAGGGCACCATAGACCGTAGCCTAAACCTCATCAAAAAGGAAATGCAAATTTTGTGCACTAAAAAATTGGGCCATTTGCAACTTCATAAAGCACAAAAGCAGTTAATGGGGCAAGTTGCGCTAAGTCAAGAAAACAACCTTTCGCAAGCCCTGGCTTTGGGGCGTTCTTTAATGCACTACAACCGCATAGATACCATAGAAGATGTTTATAAAAAGATAGCACAGACCAATGCCAGTACCTTGCTTAGCATCGCGAACGCCATTTTTGCACCTAATGATCAGAGTCTTTTAATTTTTAAAGCGCGCTAGTACATGGAATTTCTACCAAGCGAAATAGAACAATATGCCTTAACACATAGCCAACAAGAAAACCCTCTTCTTGCCGAACTAAATAGAGAAACATGGGCAAAGGTTTTACAACCACGCATGCTTTCTGGGCATTTACAAGGCCGATTTCTGAGTTTACTCAGTAACATTACACAACCAAAGCGCATTTTAGAAATTGGCACCTATACGGGTTATTCTGCGCTTTGCCTGGCAGAAGGGCTGGCGCCAAATGGGCACTTGCACACCATAGATGCCAATGAAGAACTTGAAAGCATGATCAGGAAATACGTAAACAAGGCTGGATTGAATGACAAGATCACGCTTCATATAGGTGATGCACGCACCATTATTCCAACATTGAATGAAAAATGGGACATGGTTTTTATTGATGCCGACAAAGAAAACTACAGCACCTATTTTGATTTGGTAATTGATGCGGTTAACCCGGGCGGTTTAATAATTGCCGATAATGTATTGTGGAGCGGTAAAATTTTAGAACAAGCCAATGCTAACGATCACGAAACTTTGGCTTTACAAGCATTTAACAAGACGGTTTCGGAAGATCAACGCGTAACCCCATTACTCCTGCCAATTAGAGATGGATTGATGATTTTACGCAAAACTCAGGCAACCTTTTGAACTATTTAACTCTATTTTCAGGGAAAAACTGATCATGAGATTTATTTTATTCATTTAGATGTAAATCTCATGTTTCATAATTCACACATAACCTTTAATATTGCGATAACTTTTAAAGATGTAACCACAAAACTTAGATGTTGTTATGAGAAAAATTACAATTGCAGCCTTAGCGCTCACTTTTTCTAGCAGCCTTGCCTTTGCGCAGTCTTCAAAATATGAAGTTCAAGCACAGCGCACAGTTGCAGGACCAGAAGAGGTTAGAGTTTCACACTCTACCACGCGCACAAACCAAGCTGAGAATACAGTTTGGTCTGAAGATTTCTCCAATGGAATCCCTAGCTCTTGGGTAAACATTGGTTATGATGGATTTGGAAACGTATTAGACAGTGCCCTTTGGGAATATCGTGGCCCTAATACAAACCCCAACAACACCGTAGGTTCTAGAGGTGCCTACATGACTGCTCAAACACCTATTGCTTCGCCTACAGCTAGCAATGGCTTTGTGCTATTCGACTCAGATTACCTAGACAATGCAGGTACTGCTGGTAACTTTGGTAACGGTAAAGCTCCAGCACCACACATTGGTACACTGACAACTCCATTAATTGATTTGTCTACAGTTTCTTATGCAGAGTTGAAATTCAACAGCTACCACCGTTATTTTGAAGGTCGTGCAATCATTGCCTTCTCTACAGATGGCGGTACAACTTGGCCAGATACATTAGCTGCACACCCAGGTATTGCAGTAAACTCATCCACTGCAACTAACGCAATTGTAGGCTTAAACGTTACTAGCATTGTAGCTGGTGAAGACAGCGTGCGTTTGCGTTTCATATTTGATGGTACTTATGATGACCCAGGTGCATCTGGAGCTGGTGCTGGATATTACTTCTGGATTATTGATGATATCGAGATCAATGAATTGCCTAAAAATGAAATCCGTTTTACAGAGTGGCAAGGTGCTCCTGCACAAGATGTCATTTTTGGCCCAGCAGCAGGTTCTAGCAAAATGGGTATCATGACTTTGAACAACAATACAGACCAAACTCGTGATATTGAATTTGATGCCAACGTATATAACTATGGTTGGGCACCACAATCTAATGTTGGTCTTACTGTTGAAGTGATTGATGGTAATACAAACAACGTAATTACTTCTTTCTCTTCTACTGGCGCGGTAAGCAGCCTTGGTTCTAATGATACTGCCGATTATAACACTTTAAATACCTACGGCAACCCTTGGACACCTACATCAACTGGTTGGTACCGCTTGGTTTACAAGGCTGTGGCTGATTCTGCAAGTGCTGTTAGTGATACATTTAACGTGTTTGTAACAGATTCATTAATGTCTAACGACTTTAACACTTTTAACAACCGTATAGGTACAGCAAACATTGGTAATGATGGTTCTGCACTTGCAACACGAATTGACTTGGTGCAAGGTGCTACCATGACTGGTGTTTGGATTGGTTTATCTAATACATCTGTTGCTGGTGGTGTAATTGAAGTCGAAGTATTTGACTCTACTGGTTTCGATTACATTGCAGGTTATCCAACAAATGCCTTAAAAGCTACATCGCCATCGGCATACACCCTAACGGCTACAGACATATCTAATGGTTTTGTTCAATTACCATTAACTGATGGTCAGTTCCCTTACGTAACATTACCTTCTGGTGCTTACTTTGTTGCCGTTAAAATGTACTCAAACTCAGGTGCAAGCCCTGTTTACTTACGCAACGATCAGAGCGTAAGTCAGCCTGCTTTCTCTAAATTGATGTACTATACATTAGATCCTAACAACCCAGCACGTTGGTATACAGGCTTCACAAGCGATGTAGTAAACGGCTTGTGGATTCGTGCCAAATTGAGCATGGGCGTAGGTCTTGAAGAAGATGTACTTCTCAATAGCGTAAAAGTTGGACCAAACCCAGCTACATCATTTGTAAATGTTGCTTTCGAGAATATTGAAGGTGAATTTACACTTACACTTACTGATATCAGCGGTCGTACAATCAGCGTAGAAAACGTTAACGTTTTTGGTGCTGCTAACCACACGCTATCTGTAGAAGGTTTAGCTGCTGGTGTTTACATGTTAAACATCAACAACGGCAAAGCTTCAATTACACAGAAGATTAGCGTACAATAAACAGTATTAACTGCTATAAGGAGCCTCCAATTTTGGGGGCTCTTTTTTTTTGGCTGATACACAACCATTACTTTCGCAAAAAATAGTTCTATGCGCCTGTATTCCCTCTTTCTCTGTATAGCTTTTACCGTACTAAGCTGTACGGAAAACAAAGAACCAAACGTGCAATTGCATTCTAAAGAGACTACTCAAAAAGTAGAAAACAAAACACCGATAGAGCTAGACCCAACACCTTTAAGCATAGAAATGGTAACTGGCAAATATGTGGGCAACCTACCTTGTGTAGATTGTGAAGCCATTAAATACACTTTGTATCTAAATGCAGATGGCACATATACTGAGCAGGCTCTTTACGTTGGCAAAAGCACAGAAACCTTTGAAACCGTAGGCCATTTTGAAATTAACCCTGACAATAACATTAAGCTTACCAAGTTAAAACCAGGTATGGAATATCTGCGCAAAACAAAAGCAGGGTTACTTATGCTTGACATAGGCGGTAATGTTTACAGCGGCACCCAAGCCAATGCCTATCAGCTACTGCCTTATAGCGAAGAAACAAGTGGCATACAAGATAAAAACTCCCGTTACTGGACAGAAGGAATTGAGTTTTATGCCACGGGATCAGCACCAGAATGGCATCTTACGCTTGATTACAACAGTGCCATAGTTTTTGGCCTTGAAGGCGCACCAAACATTACATTTCCAATTGTAGAGCCAGAATATGATGAAACCGATAAAACGCTAACCTATACCCTTTTATCAGAAGCGAAGGGCCTAACATTTAAAATAGACCTACGTGGCCAATGTACGGATGAAGGTACTGGCCAAATATATGATGCAGCCGTAAGCATTAAATACCGGGGTAGTAGCCAAGCAGATTACTTAGAGCTAAATGGCTGCGGCAACTTTACCGTGAACCCAGAGCTATTGGCACAGGCTTGGCAATTGGTAAGCATGGATGATATTCCGGCAGACCCGTCTAAATTTAGCAATGGTATACCCGAGGTTACTTTCCGCATGTTTGACCGTGGTTTTAGCGGGATGGATGGATGCAACAAAATTGGTGGTGGATATACCGTACAAGCCGACAAAATTCAGTTCAGTGCCTTTGCCAGCACAGCTATGAGCTGCCCACAAATGGATGCTAGCCGCGACTTTAACTTCGCGTTACAGCAAACGATGTACAGTTATGTGATCTATGATGAGTTGCTTACGCTCACCAACTTGAGGCACACCTTGGTCTTTTCAAAGAAGCCGTAGTTACCGCTCTTCAAGAATAGGTTGAGCAACTAATACGGGTCTTAAAACACGTAAGGCTTGTTGTAT
The DNA here is from genome assembly GCA_964416385.1 of uncultured Cryomorphaceae bacterium. Taxonomy (GTDB): domain Bacteria; phylum Bacteroidota; class Bacteroidia; order Flavobacteriales; family Schleiferiaceae; genus JAUHWL01. The sequence continues at coordinate 9,770 of CAYQDW010000029.1, forward strand.
GCTTTTAATATTTTCTATGGTCATGCTAAGGCGATCATTGCGTTGCTTCATTTGCGCATCACGGCCATAATCCTTCAAGAATTGCAAAATTCTATTAAACTGCTCGCTTTGATAATAGGCACTTTCTTGATTGGTGAGAAAATAGCCAATAAACTTGCCCTGCTTAAGCACGATTTTCTCAAACCCAAGACGCTTGGCCAACCAGCGCAAATGCATGCTCTTTAGCAATTCTTGCACAGGTACCGGCAACTCACCAAATCGGTCTGCAAGTGCTTCGCCAAAGGCATCTAGGGCAGCTTCATCCTCAATGGCATCTAGCTCTTGGTAGAGGCGCAAGCGTTCTTCAATATTATTTACATAATCATCGGGGATGAGCAATTCCATGTCTGTGTCTAGCTGACATTCACGCACATAAGAACCATCCTCAAATTGTTGCCGTTCTTGTTCGTAAAGGCCTTTAAACTCCGTTTCTTTGAGTTCAAACACGGCTTCAGCCAATATTTTTTGGTAGGTCTCAAATCCAAGATCATTGATGAAGCCGCTTTGCTCAGCACCAAGCAAATCACCGGCACCGCGTATTTCAAGATCGCGTAAGGAGATTTTAAAGCCGCTGCCCAAATCGCTGAACTGCTCTAGCGTGCGCAACCTTTTTCGGGCTTCGTCAGTTAGTGTGCCCAAAGGTGGCGCCACCAACAAACAAAATGCTTTTTTATTGCTGCGGCCTACCCTGCCCCGCATTTGGTGCAGATCACTCAACCCGAAATTTTGCGCCTGATTAATGATAATTGTATTGGCATTAGGCACATCTAATCCACTTTCAATAATGGTGGTAGAAACAAGCACATCAAATTCGCCCTCCATGAATTGCAGCATAATGTCTTCAAGCTTTTTGCCATCCATCTGGCCGTGACCCACCCCTACCTTAACATCTGGGCAAAGTCTTTTGATAATGCCCGCTACTTCATGAATATTTTCTATCCGGTTATGGATGAAGAATACCTGTCCGCCACGCAAAACCTCATACATCACCGCATCGCGCAAAACCTCCTCATTAAAACCAACCACGCGTGTATCTATTGGCTGGCGGTTTGGGGGTGGTGTATTCATTACGCTTAAATCGCGTGCATTCATTAGGCTGAATTGCAAAGTGCGTGGTATGGGTGTTGCCGTTAGCGTAAGCGTATCAATATTCACCTTTAGCGTTTTGAGCTTGTCTTTTACGGCTACGCCAAACTTCTGTTCTTCATCTATAATCAACAGCCCGAGGTCTTTGAATTCTACATCCTTACCAACCAGGCGATGGGTACCAATGATGATATCCACCTTACCTTCTTTCAGATTTTTTAAGGTTTCGCGCTGTTGACCGGCACTTTTAAAACGATTGATATAATCAACCGTTACTGGAAAATCTTTTAACCGGCGGCTAAAGGTTTTAAAATGCTGAAAGGCCAAAATAGTTGTTGGCACCAAAACGGCTACCTGTTTGCCATCTGCGGCAGCTTTAAAAGCCGCTCTTATGGCTACTTCTGTTTTACCAAAGCCAACATCCCCGCAAATAAGGCGATCCATGGGGATGACATTCTCCATATCGCGCTTTACATCTTCTGTGCTCTTAACTTGATCTGGCGTGTCTTCATAGATAAAGCTCGCCTCTAGTTCATATTGCAAGTAGCTATCGGGCGCAAAAGCATGTCCGCGGGCTTCTTTGCGCTTTGCATAAAGTTGAATAAGATCATACGCAATCTCTTTAACCTTGCGCTTGGTTTTCTTCTTTAGATTTTCCCAAGCTTGGCTACCCAGCTTATTTAGGCTAGGCGCTGTACCCTCTTTACTGTTGAATTTGGCAATCTTATGCAGCGCATGTATACTCACATACAACACGTCATTATCTTTATAAATGAGCTTTATCGCCTCTTGAACTTTGCCGTTATTCTCAATTTTTTGCAGCCCACCAAACTTACCTATACCGTGATCTATATGTGTTACATAATCTCCGTATTGTAAGCTGTTGAGCTCTTTTAGGGTGATAGATTGCTTTTTCTCATAACCTTCTTTTAATCTAAAGCGTTGATAGCGCTCAAAAATTTGATGGTCTGTATAGCAAGCCAATTTGTGCTGTTGGTCATCAAAGCCCTCATGCAAAGCGCCAAGAATGGGCTGAAATTGAACTTCGTGACCGGCATCTTCAAAGATGTTATAAAAGCGTTCAATCTGTTGTTGGCTACTACATAATAGCACATTTGTTATGCCGTTTGCGGTATTTTCTTGGAGGGTTTGCGCTAATAATTCAAAGTTTTTGTTGAAACTACGCTGAGGCACACCGCCAAAATCATATTCTTTTTGAGCGCGCAATCCGCGTTCTGAGCCAAATTGTAAAAGCGAGAAATTTTGTAACTCATCAAAAAAATTATCGCCACTTAAAAACAACTCTGCAGGTTTAGCGTGCTTAATGTCTTTATGCAGCTTACCATAAGCTTCTTCCGCTTTTTCAAAAAGCCTATTAAGCTTTTCAAAAGCAGTGCTTGCACTTTTGAGCCATATCACCGTTTTACTACTGATGTAAGCAAAAAAGCTTATCCGGCTCTCTAGCATCGCCTTGTTCTCGAGATTCGGTACCAACGCCATTTTGTTTACCCGCTTTGTGGTAAGCTGGCTTTCTATGTCGAATGTACGGATGCTCTCTACCTCATCATCAAAAAACTCAATGCGATAGGGTTCATCATGCGCAAATGAAAATACATCAATAATGCCACCGCGAACGCTGAAATGGCCGGGCTCTAGCACATAATCTACCCGGTTAAACTGAAATTCAAAAAGGGTTTCATTTAAAAAATCAATGCCTAATTTATCGCCAACCTTTATTTGGAGTGTATTTCCGGTAAGCTCTTTGCGCGTAACTACACGTTCAAAAAGCGCATCTGGGTAAGTAATTATGAGCGGTGCACGCTTACGGCTGTTGATGTGGCTTAGCACCTCTGCCCGCAATAAAATATTGGCATTATCAACCTCTTCTACATCATACGGCCTGCGATAACTACCCGGATAAAACAAAACGCCATCCTCGGGCAATACCTTCTGCAAGTCGTTATAAACATAGGCCGCTTCTTCTTTATCATTAAGAACTAACAGGTGTGGCCGGTCTTCTAACTTGTACAGCGCAGCTGCTAAAAGCGCCAACTGGCTACCAGCAATACCATTGAGGTAGCTGGAAACACGCTGGCCCTGTTGCAACGCATTGTGCAGCAGGGCCAGGTTTTCGTCAGTTAAATAACGCTCTAAAAGCTGTTGTATTTTCAATGCTAGTCGCCAAATTCTTTGATAAACTCCTCGGCTTTTTCAACCATTTTACGAGAGCCTACAAAGTAGGGCACGCGTTGGTGGAGTTCATGTGGTTCTATATCTAAAATCCGATTTTTGCCATCACTGGCTTTTCCACCGGCTTGCTCAACAATAAATGCCAACGGATTACACTCATAGAGTAAACGCAGCTTTCCTTTGGGGGCTTTTGTTCCGCGCGGATAAATATAAATCCCGCCTTTAAGCATGTTGCGGTGTAAATCACTCACCAAACTACCAATGTAGCGACTTGTATAAGGCCTGCGCGTTTCTGGGTCATTTTCTTGGCAATACTTTATATACTTTTTTACACCTTCAGGAAAATGCACATAATTACCCTCGTTAATAGAGTAAATAATGCCATCATCTGGCACTTGCATATTTGGGTGACTTAAGCAGAAAACACCTATTGAAGGGTCTAATGTAAAACCGTTTACACCATGACCAGTTGTGTAAACCAACATTGTACTACTACCATACACCACATAACCTGCTGCTACTTGCTTGTTACCTGGCTGTAAAAAATCTTCTATTTGGGCAGGTGTTCCGGCAGGTGTCATCCTGCGATAAATGCTAAAGATGGTACCTACGCTTACGTTAACATCTATATTACTGCTACCATCAAGCGGGTCTATCAGCACCACGTATTTACTATCACCATGAATTTCATCATCAAAGATTACAAAATCCTCTTCCTCTTCACTGGCCACACCACAAACCTCGCCCAAGTTGCGCAGGGCGGTGATAAAAGTCTCATTGGCGAAGACATCCAGTTTCATCTGTCGCTCGCCTTGCACATTTTCTACGCCAATGGCACCGAGAATATCGGCCAGGCCAGCTTTGTTTATTTCGCGGTTTACCACTTTAGCGGCAAGCCTAATGGATGTTAAAAGTTGTGAGAGTTCTCCTGAGGCGTATGGGAATTCACTTTGCTTTTCTACGATGAATTCTCCCAGGGTAATAGGTCTGTGACGCATTATTTATCCTTGATTTAGCGGTTATTCTGAGCGCCGCAAATATACGTCTTGCACTGTGGAAAATGGCGACAAATCATCAAAGGCGTGGCAAAAATCACAAATAGTTAAACCGTGCAACGTACCTTTGCGGGCACAATTAAAAATCCTCTAAAAATCTATAAAAAATGGCTAACGCATTTTTTAACGTTCCTGTAGCGGTTAATGAGCCCGTTTTAAGCTATGCCCCTGGAACACCAGAACGCGAATCGCTGCTGCAGATGTACAAGAAGTTGAACAATGAAGTTCGCGATATACCGATGTTTATTGGCGGTAAAGAAGTTTTTACTAATGATAAGCGTACTTGCAGTCCGCCGCATGATCATAAACATAAAATAGCTACATATAATTATGGCAATGCAACACATGTAAGTGACGCCATTAACACCGCCTTAGAAGCCAGAAAAAAGTGGGCAAACATGAGCTGGGAGAGCCGCGCGGCCATTTTCTTAAAGGCAGCCGATTTACTTGCGGGCCCATATCGCGCTTACATCAATGCGGCAACTATGCTTGCACAAAGCAAAAATGCTTTTCAAGCTGAAATTGATGCTGCTTGTGAACTTGCAGATTTCTTCCGCTTTAATGTGCAATACATGACCGATTTGTATGCACAACAGCCAGAAAGTAACCCGGGTATGTGGAATCGTATGGATTATCGTCCGCTAGAGGGTTTTGTTTTTGCCGTTACACCATTCAACTTCACCAGTATTGCGGCAAACCTGCCTGCAGCACCCGCCATGATGGGCAATGTTGCTATTTGGAAACCAGCAGATAGCCAAATTTACTCTGCTTGGGCGCTCATGGATCTCTTCCGCGCAGCCGGACTACCTGATGGCGTAATTAATCTTATTTATGTTGATGGCCCCGTTGCTGGCGACATTGTTTTTAAACATCCAGATTTTGCTGGACTGCACTTTACGGGCAGCACGGGCGTGTTCCGCCACTTGTGGAAAGAAATTGGCGCCAACATTGAAAAGTATAAGAGCTACCCACGCATAGTGGGAGAAACAGGTGGTAAAGACTTTGTGGTGATGCACCCCAGTGCACATAGCGATGAAGTTGCCACTGCACTTTCTCGCGGTGCTTTTGAGTTTCAGGGGCAAAAATGTTCTGCAGCTAGCCGCGCTTACATACCTGCCAGCAAGTGGGAAGCCGTAAAAGGCAAACTGGTTGAGCAAGTTAACAGCTTTAAAATGGGTAGCCCAGAAGACTTTGGCAACTTTGTAAATGCCGTGATTGACAAGCGTGCATTTGACAAAATAGCAGGTTACATAGATTATATAAAGCAGCAACCAGATGCAGAAATTATTGCCGGTGGCAACTATGACGACAGCAAGGGTTATTTTATTGAGCCAACTGTTGTGGTTACCACCAACGCAACCTTCCGTACCATGGTAGAAGAGATTTTTGGCCCCGTGCTCACCATTTTTGTTTACGAAGACAATGATTGGGACAACCTGCTAAAACTCGTAGACAGCACCAGCGAATACGCCCTAACCGGTGCTATTTTTAGTCAGGATAGATATGCGGCTGAGCAAGCCACCAAAGTGCTAGAAAATGCGGCAGGTAACTTCTATATAAACGATAAGCCTACGGGCGCGGTAGTTGGCCAGCAACCTTTTGGCGGTGCCCGTGGCAGCGGCACAAATGACAAAGCCGGCAGCTACATGAATCTTTTACGCTGGATTAATGCCCGCACAATTAAAGAAACCTTTGCCCCACCAACGGATTATCGCTATCCGTTTTTGGGCTAATTAAATGCCGATTTTGATAACTGTTATTTTGAGCCACTCCTCTTGGGGTGGCTTTTTATTTGCACGTTACTAGGCCATCGTAATTTACTTTGAGTTGATTGATTTGGTGGACATCATAACCCGAAATGGTAATTGTGTTTTTTTATGATTGATTAAAGTTATTATCGGTTTCAATCAAAAAAGGTTTGCGACCTTAGGCGCCAAAATAAATTCGCTTGTCGGCCGCACTTTACTACCTTATTATTTACCCCCTTTCATTACTACCTATGCCGGTGCTTTATACTTTGAGCTCTGCATTGCGTTTTGTACTGCAAAAGCTGGTAAAGTTTAGGCGGCCTGTAATTCGCAAAAACCTTAGCAACGCCTACCCCAACAAAAGCATCCAAGAGCTAGCCGCCATAGAAAGTGCCTTTTATCAACATATGTGCGATATGATTGTAGAAAGCATCAAATATTTCACCATACGGAAAAAAGATGCAGAGAAAAATTTCACCATCAACAACGCTGCTCTAATACAAGACCTTTATAAAAAGGGCAAAAGTGTAGTTATTGTAGGTGGGCATTATGGTAGTTGGGAGCGCTACGCCTTAAACGCCACAAGAGAGGTGCCGCATTATGTTGCTGCATTGTACACGCCTTTATCTGACCTTTTTTTAAATAATAAAATGTTGGCTTCGCGAAGCAAATTTGGCTTACACATGGTGTCTATAAAAGATACACAAAGTCTTTTTGAAAAGAGCCTAAATGAGCCGATAGCAGTAATATTTGGTAGCGACCAAAGTCCGAGCAACCCACACAAAGCCTATTGGATGACCTTTTTAAATCAAGAAACGGGCGTTCAATTTGGTGCAGAAAAGTATGCCCGCGCGTACAACTTTGCTGTGGTTTATGGGCAATTAGACAAGTTGCCCCGTGGTAAAGAGTCTATTTCTTATAGGCTCATATGTGAAGACCCGAATGAACTTCCTGAGGGTAAAATAACCGAAACGTTTACCCGTATGCTAGAGGAGAAGATCAATAGCAATCCCCAATTTTGGCTTTGGAGCCACAGGCGCTGGAAACACAGCAGACCAGTAGACATGCCGCTGCACTAACGTATTTCACTTACGGGTAAATGCACCACCTTTTTTGTTTCGAAAAATTCACCAGGAAAATAGTCGCTTAGGTTGTATATAGAAGCGCGGTAACTGCCAATTTCTTCACCCAAATTGCCACCTTTTAACGCTAAGATACCGTTAGCCACCTCATGCAAAGACTGGCGTCTTAGCTTTCCTTTTATCCATTGTGCTAAAGTTGATAGCGGTGCAACCGCACGGGTAACCATAAAATCATAATGGTGTTTGGCTGCTTCGGCCCGCAACTGCTCTGCTTTAATGTTTGTTAAGGCCAGCTCCTCTGCAATAGCCTTTACCACCGTAATTTTTTTGCCAATGCTATCTACCAGATGAAACGAAACTTCTGGAAAGAGAATAGCCAATGGTATACCGGGAAAACCTCCGCCAGTACCCACATCAATAATCCGGGTTTCTGGTTTAAATTGAATCACCTTGGCAATACCCAAGCTATGTAACACATGGCGCTCATAGAGGTGATCAATATCTTTTCTGCTAATAACATTAATGCGTTCATTCCACGTGCTGTACAACTCTTGAAGGCGCGCAAACTGCTCCTTTTGTGTTGGTGTTAACCCAGAAAAGTGTTCACTTATTATTTCCATCTGTACCTTTTGTTAACCCGATTGGCAAAAATGATGAAGACTTGATTAACGAGTAAAAAGAGCTCTAAAAACGGCAGTAACAATAACAAGTCCCAGTCACCAGTTTTCTTTGCACCTAAGATAAACGTTAGGTACTGCACCAACATTCGCAAAGCCAAAACATACCATACCCACAAAGGAACGGGCAAAAAAATGGCCCCAACAATACTGAGATAATACAATACTGTGGTACCGCCATACAGCCCCAAAAGCAATTTACTGCGCAAGTTATATTTACCCGATGCAGCTAAATGTCTGCGCTTTTGGTGAAACCAAGCCTTAAACTTAGTTTCTGGGATAGAGTATGTAAAAGCTTCCTTTAAGCAAACACTTGATGTATTGGTAGATGTAGCCGCCGCATTCACAAAAAGATCATCATCGCCCATTGGCACATGCATGTGCGCAGCAAAGCCCTTTTGCTGAAAAAACAAAGTTTTGGTGTATGCTAAATTTCTACCAACACCCATATAAGGCAGTTTCCAAGCGGCCATACTAAAGTATTGAATAGCCGTTTGCAGCGTTTCATAGCGGATAATCATATTAAGTAAACCCCGCATACGCTGATACGCACCAAACCCAAGAACGATCTGTTGATCAGGTTTAGCAAAGCCTGCCGCCATTTGTGCAATCCATTGATTGCTGGCAGGTTCACAATCTGCATCAGTAAACAGTAAATGTTCATGCGCCGCAGCTTTGATACCAAGGGTTAGTCCGTATTTCTTTCCCTGCCAAAAACGTTCGTTCGCCTTTACATCAACAATACGCAAATGCGGATATTGGCTTTGCAAGGCCTCTAGCAAATCTTTTGTATTGTCTGTGCTCTGGTCATTAATGGCAATAACTTCATATTCTGGGTATTCTTGCTCAAGCAATTTGGGTAGGAATCTTTTAAAGTTCTCTTCCTCATTTCGGCCACAAACCAAAACAGAAATTGGGATAGCGTCAGATTTATTTGCAGCGGCTTTTTGTGCCGAGAATAAAAATCGGCCATAAATAACAAGATGATAAATAACCTGAACGGCCGATGGAAAAAGCAATAATATTAAGGTGAACAATTGCTCTGACATACTTTTTTTTAGGAGGCGCCAAAGGTAAAATAAAGGTGGTGCAGTACTGTTCTAACCTTTAATTATCTCCCATTAAAAAGAGACATCTAAAAATAGGTACACCCTGCATAGAATAGATTAAACACATAGCCGTTTACAGTGAGACACTATCAACCTGTTAGCCTACTTTTGCGGCCATGTTTTTTAAACTCCAACATACAGATAGCGGGTCTAAAGCCCGGGCAGGCGTGGTTACCACCAATCATGGCGAAATAGAAACGCCCATTTTTATGCCCGTTGGTACGGTTGGCACCGTTAAAGGTGTGCACCAAAGCGAGCTTAAAGAGGATGTAAATGCCGATATCATATTAGGCAATACATATCACCTCTACTTACGGCCAGGCACAGACATCCTTGAAAAAGCAGGCGGCTTGCATCAATTTATGAATTGGCAGCGCCCGATATTAACCGATAGCGGGGGTTTTCAGGTGTACTCACTTGGCGATATTAGAAAGATTACTGAAGAAGGCGCAAAATTTAAAAGTCATATTGATGGCAGCCGACATTTGTTTACACCAGAAGGCGTAATGGACATACAGCGTAAAATAGGCGCTGATATTATCATGGCTTTTGACGAATGCACGCCTTACCCATGCGATCTAAAATATGCCACGGATAGTATGCATCTTACCCACCGCTGGTTAGATAGATGTATAAAGCGCATAGATGAAACGGAACCCCTTTATGGATATCAGCAAGCATTATTCCCAATAGTACAAGGCAGTACCTACCCAGAACTACGCAAACAAAGCGCAGAATATATTGCACAGAAAAACTGCGTTGGCAACGCTATTGGTGGCCTAAGCGTGGGCGAGCCGCATGAAGATATGTATGCCATGACAGAGCTTGTTTGTGATATTTTGCCAACGGAAAAACCTCGCTATTTAATGGGCGTGGGCACACCTGCAAATATTTTAGAAAGTATTGCGCTAGGGGTTGATATGTTTGATTGTGTTATGCCTACGCGGAATGCACGCAATGGCATGCTCTTTACAAGTGAGGGCATCATCAATATAAAAAACCGGAAGTGGGCAGACGATTTTAGCCCCTTAGACCCAAATGGAACCAGTTTTGTAGATGCGATGTACTCGCGGGCTTATTTGAGACACCTGTTTGCAGCCAATGAATATCTCGGCAAACAAGTGGCAACACTGCATAACCTTGGTTTCTATTTGTGGCTAGTGCGCCAAGCACGCAAACAAATCATAGCCGGCACCTTTGCCAGTTGGAAGAATGATATGGTGAAAAAAGTACAAAATCGCCTTTAGTGAAAATCATAGATAAATACATTGTACGCAAATTTTTGGCCACCTTTAGCCTTACGCTGGTACTTATTTTGGCCATTGCCATCGTATTTGATGTTTCTGAAAAGGTTGAAGATTTTAGAAAAGGCGCAACGTTTTCAGAAATCGTTTTTGACTATTACCTAAACTTTATCGCCTTTTACGGCAATATGTTTAGCGCCATGATTGTATTTATCTCTACCATTTGGTTTAGCAGCCGCATGACTAGTAACACAGAAATTGTAGCGATTTTAACCGGTGGGGTAAGTTTTAGAAGGTTGATGTGGCCCTACTTTCTAGGGGCATCTGTTGTGGCACTCATCTCACTAACTTTAAATCATTTCGTGATTCCAAAAACCAATATTAAACGCCTAAAATTTGAACATACTTATGTAGGTAGTGGATATCAGGAAGAATATCGCCAAAATATACATCGCCAAGTTGCGCCAAATCATTACGTATACTTTGAAACCTATAATCAAGATAGAAAGAGCGGCTACCATTTTAGTTATGAGGTTTTTGAAAATGGCGCATTGGCCAGTAAACTAGCAAGCGATTTTATCAGATATGACACCGTATTAAACAAATGGCGCTTAGACAATTGGCATTTACGGGTAATAAAGGCTAATGGCGAAGAGCGGATTGCATCTGGACGAAGAGTTGATACCGCCTTTGTTTTTTCTCCAGAAGAGGTAAAACCGCGCGTTTACACCACGAGCATGATGAATACGCCACAACTTCTAGAATTTATAGAGCAGGAAAAAATTCGCGGTTCAGAAAACATGAATGCGTATTTACTAGAACTACACAAACGCACATCGTGGCCTGCAAGTACCTTTGTTTTGATACTCATTGCCGTTTCACTTTGTACGCGTAAAACACGCGGCGGACTAGGACTAAATATTGCTATTGGTCTTTTGCTCTGTCTTATTTACGTGTTTATGACCCAAATCAGCACCACTTTTGCTGCTAAGGATAATTTTTCGCCACTGATGGCGGTGTGGCTACCCAATATTATTTTTGCCGGCATCGGCATTTACCTCTATCGCATTGCACCCAAATAGTTTACGCAAGCACCAGCTGCGCCTCCATTTTATAGTATTTATATGGGGGTTTACAGCCATTTTAGGCGACTTAATTTCTAAACAAGCCATAGTGCTGGTTTGGAATAGAATCGGCATAACCCTTGTAGCGCTACTAATTTATTTTTGGTGGGCAAAAATCCCTCTGCGCATTAAGCCAAAAGCCATTGGCATTATGGCGCTAGCGGGCACTATCATCGCGGCACATTGGATCACCTTTTTTCATGCCATTAAAATCTCTAATGTTTCAATTACCCTCGTTTGCATGAGCTCGGGCGCATTTTTCGCTTCTTTGCTAGAGCCTATTTACTTTAAACGCAAAATATTACTTGCTGAAATACTACTCGGAGCCGTTGTGATTGGTGCCATTGGTATGATCTTTACACTTAGAATAGAATATGGATGGGGTATCGCAACCGCACTTTTTTCCGCCTTTTTATCTGCACTTTTTTCTGTGATTAACGGTAAGCTCACCCATGATTTTGAACCGGAGCTCATCACCTTTTATGAATTGGGTAGCGGCTGGCTGGCAATTACAGGCTTGCTCATCGCTACAAATTCGTTTACTTGGTCAATTCTTCCAAATACAACCACAGATTGGGTGTATTTAATCATACTCGGCACCGTATGCACAGCCTACCCATTTATTGAGTCTGTGCGAGTTATGAAACATTTAACTCCCTTTACGGTGGTGCTTTCTATCAATATGGAACCCGTGTACGGCATTATTCTGGCCTACTTCTTATTGGGCAGCAAAGAACATATGTCGCCAACCTTTTATGGAGGCGCACTGGTAATAATAGCCGTATTGTTTGCAAATGCATGGCTCCAAAAGCGGAAAAAATTGCCACATTCGCAGCCTGAGTAAATGCTACTGTAATACGCTTATAAAAGCAATACAGCGCAGTATTTTATACATTGCACAAGAAAAGAGAAACTCTGAATATGGAATATCTTGATTTTGAAACCCCAATAAGAGAACTTGAAGAACAAGTTGAAAAAGCTTTAGCCCTGCAAACAGAAAGCCAAACCGATATGGGTAAAACCATATCAGAACTTAAGAGGCGTATTGAAAAAACTCGAAAAGATATTTCTAAAAACCTTACCGCATGGCAGCGCGTGCAGTTAAGTAGGCATCCCAACAGACCCTATACTTTGGCCTATATCAATGCTTTATCGTCTGGTAACTTTTTAGAATTATTTGGCGATAGACAAGTTAGAGATGACAAGGCCATGATTGGCGGCTGGGGTAAGATTGGCGAAGAAAGTGTGATGTTTATCGGGCAGCAAAAAGGCGTAAACACCAAGATGAGGCAATATCGAAATTTCGGTATGGCCAACCCTGAAGGCTACCGCAAAGCATTGCGCTTGATGAAAATGGCCGAAAAATTTGGCAAGCCTGTTGTTACGCTTATAGATACGCCAGGTGCATTTCCGGGGCTAGAAGCTGAAGAACGCGGTCAAGGTGAAGCTATTGCACGAAACATCATGGAAATGGCCCGATTAAAAGTGCCAATTATTTGTGTAATTATTGGTGAAGGCGCTTCTGGTGGTGCATTGGGTATTGGTGTAGGAGATCGTGTTTTGATGCTTGAAAACACTTGGTATTCGGTTATTTCTCCAGAAAGTTGTTCAAGCATTTTATGGCGTAGCTGGGATTATAAAGAGCATGCCGCGGAAGCTTTAAAACTTACCGCTACTGATATGCTTAAAAACAAATTAATTGATGGCGTAATTAAAGAACCTTTAGGAGGCGCACATACAGACCCAGATGCCATGTTTAGCATTTTAAAAGAAACCTTGCTTAAAGAGATAGAAAAGTTAAAAACGATATCCTCAGAAAAACTCGTTGCAAAACGCATTGAGAAGTTTTGCAATATGGGCGTTTATAACGACTAATGTTTTTTACCTAAGATTTTATGCCGTAGGCTTTAGCCTATGGCATTTTATTTTGGGCCCTTCGGTTTTTCCATCTTTAAGGATACACTAACTGTGCATAAGCATTATTGTTTTATCCAAATATTAGCCGAAAAAGCTTCATTAAAAAGCATTATCGCATGTTTTATAGTTATCAACAACGGGCAGAATAGTGGGCCAATCACCCCTAATAATTAGTCAATTTGGCTACTTTTGAATCATTATGACGACTGAGACAAATACCAGCACAACCCAAGCAAACCGCCAACAGTCAGGGTCAGTAATCGCACTCAATCAAGGGGTACTTCCACCGCAAAGTATAGAAATAGAAGAAGCTGTATTAGGTGCACTTTTGATTGATCAAAGCGCCATTACCGATGTTATTGATATCTTAAGTAAGGAGGCCTTCTACAAAGAAGAGCACAAGATGATATATGAGGCGATCTTTGAATTATTTAAAGAAAATAATCCCATTGATATCCTTACTGTTAGCGCTAAACTTAGAGAAACAGGCACGCTAGAAAAGATTGGTGGCGATTATTTTTTAGCCCATTTAAGCCAGCGTGTTGCCTCATCTGCCCACGTAGAATATCACTCGCGCATAATTATCCAAAAGTTTATTCAGAGAGAACTCATTGGTATTTCTGCACGGATTATTGAAAAGGCTTATGATGAAACAACGGATGTACTCGATTTACTTGATCAAGCTGAACAAGACCTTTTTGCTGTTGCACAAGGTAACCTAAAGCGTAAATACGAAACAGCAGAAACACTGATCCATCAAGCCATTAAGCGCATTGAAGAAATTGCCGGCAAAGAAGGTCTTAGTGGTGTGCCCTCAGGTTTTACAGCGGTAGATCGGGTTACTAGTGGTTGGCAACCCTCTGACCTTGTAATTATTGCTGCGCGACCAGGTATGGGTAAAACAGCATTTGTGCTCTCAATGGCCAGAAATATAGCCATAGACCACAATATGGCCGTAGCTATTTTCTCTTTAGAGATGAGTTCTGTACAGCTCATTACACGTATGATTGCCTCCGAAACCGGCCTCACATCAGAGAAGTTGAGGAAAGGCACACTTTCACAAAGTGAATGGAATACCTTAACTAGCGGTGTAAAGAACTTAGAGCGCGCCAAATTATTTATTGACGATACGCCTGCACTAAGCATTTTTGACCTCCGTGCGAAGTGTAGAAGATTAGCCTCCAGTCATAATATCAATATAATCGTAATTGATTATCTCCAATTAATGACAGCAGGTAGTGATAAAAAGGGCTCTGGTAATAGAGAGCAGGAAATCTCTATGATTTCGCGTTCATTAAAAAGTCTTGCAAAAGAATTAAATGTACCGGTAATTGCCCTTTCGCAGCTAAGCCGTGCGGTTGAAACAAGGGGCGGTAATAAACGTCCACAGCTTTCAGACTTACGAGAATCTGGCGCCATAGAACAAGATGCCGATATTGTATCGTTTATATACCGCCCAGAATACTATCAAATGCATGAGTGGGAGAACGGTGATTCTACAGCCAATAGTGCCGAACTTATAATTGCCAAACACAGAAATGGTAGTCTAGAAGATATACGCTTGCGTTTTGAAGGTAGCTTGGCGCGCTTCTCTGACGTTTCTGATATTGACAATATGGTTACGTTACAATCAAAAATGAATTATGATGGAGACACATCACCTTACAGCAGCCTACCAGATCTGGATGAACAATCTCCATTTTAAAAAGACTGTAGCGGCTTTTATATTATTCTTCAGCTTTTCGGTTGCACAAGGCAGTCAGCTCCTCATCCCGATGGATGCCGAATATCAAGAAAACCATCTAAAAAGTTATGGCATAGCCTATTGGGTTTTAGAGCAAAACGTGCCCATTTATTGGTTACTCAATTATAGAGGCGGAAGTTTTCTTATTCCGCACACAAAAGACGTTGAAAAAGAGTGTATAATCAGAGGTGTTAGTTATGAAATCATTGGCGAAAGTGAAGCAGCGAGCATCTTAGCAGAAATAGCCAGTCCTTCTAAAAATATGGAGGCTGTAAAGCTAGAGGTGGCCCCAAAGATCGCTGTTTATTCTCCTAAAACATCACTCCCCTGGGATGATGCGGTAACTATGGTTCTAACCTATTCTGAAATACCTTATGATATTATTTATGATGAGGAAGTACTTCGTGGCGATTTAAAAGATTACAACTGGTTACACCTGCACCACGAGGACTTTACAGGTCAATATGGAAAATTTTATGCCGCCTACAGAGATGCCTCTTGGTATATCCAACAAAAAAGAGAATTTGAAGCTGACGCAAAAAGATTGGGATTTGATAAAGTATCAGAAGTTAAGTTGGCAGTAGCAAAAGAAGTAAGGAACTATGTTTTAGGCGGTGGTTTTTTATTTGCCATGTGTTCTGCTACGGATAGCTATGAAATAGCACTGGCCGCAGAAGATGTTGACATTTGTGAAAGTATGTTTGATGGAGATCCAGCTGATCCTGCAGCTCAAAATAAACTACAATTTAACAGGTCTCTGGCTTTTGAGAATTACAGTTTAATAGTTAATCCACTTCGCTATGAATATAGTAGCATTGATGTTACTGAAAAGCACGTAACGGCTATTCGAGAAGAGAATGATTATTTTGAACTGTTTGAATTTTCTGCAAAATGGGATGTGATTCCTACCATGCTTTGTCAAAATCATACCAGATATATAAAGGGGTTTATGGGCCAGACAACCGCTTTTTTCAAAGATTATTTGAAACCTGGTGTAGTAGTATTGGGAGAACTAGAATCATTCAATGAAGCCCGTTATATACATGGTGAAGCTGGAAAAGGATTTTTTACATACTATGGCGGCCATGACCCAGAAGATTATAAGCATCAAGTTGGAGACCCGCCTACAGATTTAAATCTACATCCTAACTCACCTGGATATCGGTTAATCTTAAACAATATTCTTTTTCCTGCTGCGCGCAAAAAACCACAAAAAACCTAATTAAAGAAGCGCCAAGTAGCACCTATACGTAAGGTAAAATCAGGTAGCGGATAGTAGGGAGCCGCGTAATAATTGTATTTAAACAATCCTTGAGAAATATTTTCTAATCGTAAGAAGCACGTAAATTCTTGTATTTTAAAGTTAAGCAAGAAATTGAAATACGGAAAATTGCCGATACGAATACCGTCTTGCAAATACATCATGCTTGTTGCTGGCATATACGCTTCAGACTCGAAAGAAGAGAAGTATTCTAATTCTACACCCGCCTGTAAACGGGTTGCGTGATTAAAGAGGTCTCGTTCGAAATATAGAACTTCCCTTAAAATCCAACTTGGAGTTCTTATGATTCTTTCATTACTAACATACTGATAACGCAATCTACTATCAAGATAGAAGTTTGCCCCTAGTGAAAGGTTTCCACTTCCTTCTATGAACGCGTAGTTTATCGCATCCGCATGCTGTTTTGGCATTGCCAATTGATCCAGATAGACAATGTTGCTAAGTCTTTCTAGACCAGCTTTAATGTTAAGCTTTTCGCGCTTATACGTTGTGTGTATGCCCGTTTTGCCAGCGGGAGCAAATGCATTGTTCCAAGCAAATGCATTGTTAAAGTATCGCTGATAAAAAAGTCCCGGATTAGTTTTATGGTTAAACAATGAGACCTTAAGTAGAGATTTATCTAAAAGAGAAAGGCCCGTCATTATTTCTACATCATAGGTTCCAGCAAACGAATTGGTTAATAATAATTCTCCCTTCGCCTCCCAAAACAATCTAGATCTCCTACCTGAATAAAATGCCTTTAAGCCAAAATTATGAGCCTGCTGACGAGCGATTGCATTACCATATATATGTGAAAAATGCGTTATTCCTAAAGAAATTTTCTCTTCGTTTGATTCTGTTAGCTGCTTTGATAACCAAGAAATACCAGTAAAACTTGAAACCATACCTAGACGAATAGAATCCCGGATTGGACTATCTTGAAATACAGAATTAGCAACAAAAGCACTATCTGAACTTAGAAACATGAAAGATTGATTGTTTATCTCGGCATCCATAAACAATACCAAATCCTTCTTTCCCAATTGTAAGAGCCGCAACTGTTGATCTATGCTGATACGCAATTGTCGTGCTATACTAGAAGAGCCCATTAACCGAACAGGTATCAATTCTCTATTGGTTAAGGTGTTTAACTGAAAATCCAAAGTGTCAATAATACCACCCCATTCAAGATTGCTTGATTTGTTCCACTGTAATCCCCCCTTTATTTTGTACGATTGATTTTTAGAATAATACGATGACGACAGCAGAAGTTGATCGCTTCTATTTTCTTGATTGAAATAAAACCCTCTGCTATTAATTCTTTGAAAATCCACGTAAATATTGAGACGAGAGATTGGATTTATGGTAAAATTCAGACCGAATAACTGTCCTTTATTATATCCTGTTAAAAGACGAATACCCCCATAAGGAACTTTAACATTATAAAAGGGCAAGCAGTTTCGACAAGAAAAGTTCTTAAAATAGCCATCTATACCGAGATGGGGCCTTAGTTGAGATAGAGTGATAAACGTTAAACTTCTACGAACATCACCTTGATTTCCTAAACTAATAAAACCAAAATCATCAATACCGTAATCTGTAAATAAATGATAAGAAGAAATTGAAAGAGTGGTATCGAAAAAATTGTTCTCGCCACCTGCAATAAGGCCAACAACAGTTGAATCAAAGAGCGCCTGGCCGCTCAAAACAAGCGATTGCGATAAGAAAAAAAGGAGAACATATTTTTTCATCACGTACCCGAAAATAAAAAAGCCCCACCAATAATTGGCAGGGCTTTAGAAAATTGGCAACGACATACTCTCCCAGGAAATCCTAGTACCATCTGCGCTGGTGAGCTTAACTACTCTGTTCGGAATGGGAAGAGGTGAACCTCACCGCTATAATCACCAAAGGTTTTTAATACGATAACATATTGAGAAATAAATATATAAAGCCTCTGCCTTGAAAGCTACGGGTAATTAGTACTACTCGGCTTTGACGTTACCGCCTTTACACCTGTAGCCTATCAACGTCCTAATCTCGAACGACCCTTAAAAGAAATCTCATCTTGAGGTGGGCTTCGCACTTATATGCTTTCAGTGCTTATCCCATCCAGACATAGCTACCCTGCAATGCAGCTGGCGCCACAACAGGTACACCAGAGGTCTGTCCAACCCGGTCCTCTCGTACTAAGGTCAGCTCCTCTCAAATTTCTAACGCCCACAACAGATAGAGACCGAACTGTCTCGCGACGTTCTGAACCCAGCTCGCGTGCCAC
>CAYQDW010000030.1:0-27924 GCA_964416385.1 uncultured Cryomorphaceae bacterium
AATAATGTTGCGAGCTCAAATGGTTTATTTAAACGAATACACCCATGACTCAACGCACGTTCGCTGCGTTTAAAAAGGTTTTTAGAGGGGGTATCGTGGATGTAGATGTAGTGTGGATTGGGCATCAAGAATTTAATTCTACCCAAGGCATTTTTGTCGCCCGGCTGTTGCCTAATGATATAGGGAAATGATTGCGCATCAAAACCAGAAAAGTCGATGGTTGTAGGATCTAGCATTTCGCCACTTCTTTGCATTAAAACCATGTTTTGGTTGGCCAAATGATTTTGGTTTTTCTTGAGAATAGGCAATATTTCTTGGGAGGAGATACTATAGGGAACCGTCCATGTTGGATTTAAAACCAGAGATGTAACTGCAGATTGAAAAGCTAGTGTTTGGGTGGTTTGTTTGCCAATAATAACCTCACTAGTCCAAACAAGAGAATCCTCCTTAAAATATTGTAATTGGTATGAAGGCGCATTTACCCATATAAAAGTGCCCTTAAAAGGCGCAACACCCCATCGCAGACGCTCCATATTACATGCTATTGTAGCCAATTTCTTTTCGGCACTTATGTTTAACAAGGCCATAGTAGCCTTGCCGATAATACTATCAGCAGCCAAACCGTGTTTTAGCTGAAAGCTGGCACATGCCCGCTGTAACGGTTTATCATATTCCGTAATTGTAGCAGCACTGGTTGTGTCAAAAAAGCCTTCTGCGGCAAGCCTTAACCTAAGTAAAGGCATCAGCGCATGGGTATCACCGGGTTCAATTTTTTTAAGTTCGCCCCAATCTAATACCTGCCAGCCACCATCATTTACAAACTGCTGGTAGCGCTTTAGCGAAGCACGCATGGGTTCATAGTTTGGGTGCGTGCATCGCATGGCATTAAGAAATTGCTTTAAGCTTCCAGTTTTTAAGGCTTCTATAAGCTGTGCAAAAGCGGGCTGATCATATACAGGCACGTTAAAATTATGTACTGGATTTATAGTTTTGGGATTAACGTGTCCGTAACGTAAATCATGCCCAAATTGTAACAACGCACGGGTAATTAGCACATCTATTACGGCAAGTTTTGAAATGTCTTTTGGGGACTTTATTTTGACCTCATCTACCAGACGCTTTAAAGAATCTAAATCATAGTAAGTTGGCAATAAACCATCTGAGAATGCATCTCCTAAGGCAATAAGCGCGCTATCTAACAGTGCATTAGTTACCCAAGTAGCGCGGTTAGACGTTGCTTGGTAAAATTGATATACACCGAGAGAATCACTTAATGTCTTTGCTGAATCTTGTGCAAAGTAAAGGTTGATTTCATCCGCCAACGCTAAGGTATCTTCGGGAATTAAGACCGTTGCAAAAGGCCCAGAAAAAACAGCTGATTTTGCTACATCTTCTGAAGGCGTAGCAGAATTAGGCGATTTCGCCTTTTGGCCACACGCAGCTAAGACGCCAATCAAAGCAAAGTGATGTAGTTTCAAATTTTAGCGCGTTTAGATGCGGGGAAAATACCGAATTGTTTGTTATATAAAACGGCTGTCTTGCGCTAATGAAGGATGATAGATTAACATGAGTGTGCCCTCTTTGATTTCGGCAATCACATCTTCATAATCTTCGCTTGGTAGGGCGGGGCAACCCCAGCTACGACCTAAATAGCCGTTTTGCTGCATAAACGTACGGCTCACATAATCTGCTTGGTGAATAACCACGGCACGAGAACGCGCTGCATGGTTAAGGCCGCGTTGCAGACCATCTAACCGCAAAGAGTAACCGTGCTTACCAGAATACGTTTCAGCAGTTTTGTAAAAACCTAAGCTGCTCATGTGCGAGCCTTTCTTATTACTAAAGTGTTGCGCGTATAATTCTCCAGAATTTTGGCCGTGCGCAACATACTTCTTGTATAAAATTTTTCCCGTTTGCGGATCTATCAGAAAAAAGCGCTCTTGTGTAGATGGAAGAGAAAAATCAATAATAATGAGGCGGTCTTTCTTTATGTTACCATATTTATTCAACCCTTTAAGCCCATACGTAAGCGCGGAAAGGTTGATATGCGCGCCCAGTTGCTCTATCGTTTCTTTATAAGCCGTAACATCTATATCGCTCAATGCTTCATCCTCCGTTAAAGAAACACCAACAGGTGGCACCTCTGTGTACGGCAAAGTATCCCAAGCCAAAAGCACCGGGGCTACTAACAATATTGCGCTTAAAATTAAAACTTGAGTTGTTTTCATTGCAAAAGTGAGCGCAAAACTAAAAGGATGAATGATTTATGCAAGTGATATAGGTGCGAATCATAGAATATTATTTAAAATTTTAAATAATTACGGGCTTTTTAACAGGAAAAGCCCGCGCGATGTTCAATCTTTGCATTAAATATCTCAATACATAAAACATTGTTGTAATGGAAATTACAAAAGACTTCAATATTAAAGGCATGACTTGCGGAGGCTGTGTTAGAACAGTTACCATGTTATTGCAAAAACAGCCCGGTGTTACCCATGCTAATGTTACGTTAGAACCAGGGAAGGCAGAATTAACGTATGATGATAACTTGGTAACCCCACAACAACTCGCATCGGTTTTAGCAGGAATGGGTTATACAATGGAAGTTTAAACGTTTTGGCAACTAAACAAAGCTATGCCGTAAGAGGCATGACCTGTGCCGCCTGCGCCCGAAATGTTGAGAATATATTAAAGCATACACATGGCGTTGAGGCTGCAAGCGTAAATTATGCTGCGCACCGTGTTCAGGTAACATGTGAAACTAACGTTGATTTTAACGCGTTGCGCGATGCCGTACAGAGTATCGGTTATGATTTGGCTGAAAAAGCGGATTTTATAGCGCAAAAAGAAGAAACACAAAAGGTACTAAAAAACACACGCAATAAGCTTCTTGTAGCCGCAACATTTGCTCTCCCGGTATTTTTATTGAGCATGGTGTTTAAAGCTTTTCCTGGCTCTAACTACCTGCAACTGGCACTTAGTTTACCTGTTATTTTTTATAGCGGACAACAATATTATACAAGCGCTTACAAGAAAATCACGCATTGGCAATTCAATATGGATACGCTCATTGCGCTTGGAACAGGCTCTGCATTTGTTTATTCTTTAGCCACAACGTTTTTTGCAAACTGGCTTATGGCACAGGGCGTGCCAACACATTTATATTATGAGAGTGCTGTTGTCATCATCGCTTTAATCTTATTGGGCAGCTATTTGGAAGAACGGGCCAAGTTGGCCACATCTGATGCCATTGACCAATTAATGGCATTACAGCCTACAAAAGCAATTCGTATTTCTGGAGATGTTGAAGAAGAAATCCCCATTGAATCGCTTATGGTTGGTGATTTAGTGAAAATCCTGCCCGGTAGTCATATACCTGTAGATGGCCTTGTGCACACTGGCAAAAGTTATGTGGATGAGAGTATGCTAACCGGAGAAAGCCAGCCAGTGAAAAAACAGACCGGAGATCAGCTCATTGGTGGTACTTTAAATGCGTCTGGAGCCATGATTATGCAGGTAGAGCGTGTTGGCGAAAACACAGTTTTATCAGGCATTATTAGCAGTGTTCAAGAAGCCCAAGGCAGTAAGGCTCCTGCACAAAAGCTCGCTGATCGTGTTTCTGCTGTTTTTGTACCCGTGGTGCTTGTTATTGCACTAATTGCTGGATTATCTTGGTATGTATGGGGGCCACAGCCTGCGGGCTTACGTGCTTTTAGCGTTGCCATTAGCGTTCTCATTATTGCTTGTCCGTGTGCTTTGGGTTTGGCAACGCCTACGGCCATAACCGTTAGCGTAGGCAAGGGGGCACAGCAGGGGATTCTTATTAAAGATGCTGAAACGTTTGAGCGTTTAAAAAAAGTAGATGTGCTCTTTGTAGATAAAACAGGCACATTAACCAAAGGGAAACCAGAAGTTTCTAAAAGTTATTTTAAAGAACCGCCTTCAGATGAATTCTTAGGTGTATTATTGGGTGCCGAACGGCAAAGCGAGCACCCTGTGGCAAAGGCACTTGTTAGCTGGTTAGCTGCGCAAACATCGCCCATAAACGTGCCAGAAGTACATATAGAAAGTGGCGCGGGAATTTGGTTTATGCATGCGGGTAAACGCTTCGCTATTGGCAAGCCAGGATGGCAGAAAATTGCGGATGACGAATGGACTAAAGGGCATATCAATATGCTAGAGCAAGAATCTGCAACCATTGTAGAAATCTCTATTGATGGCGCTATTCAGGCTTTAATAGGATTAAATGATCTTCTTAAACCAGAATCCCAAAAAGCAACTAAAGCATTACAAAACGTTGGTATTGCAGTGCACATGCTTACAGGTGATAATCACTTTGTGGCGAAAAATATTGCGCAGACGCTCGGTTTGGATGGTTATCACGCAGCACTCTTGCCTCAACAAAAACTAGAAGAAGTAAAAAAATCTCAAGAAAGAGGCCATGTGGTTGCTATGGTTGGAGATGGAATTAATGACGCTCCGGCATTGGCGCAAGCAGATGTGAGCATTGCAATGGGCACAGGCACTGATGCAGCTATGGCAAGTGCTGGCATTACTTTATTACATGGCGATATGAGTAAGATTGAAAAAGCCATTCGCCTCTCAAAACATACCGATAAAGTTCTTAAGCAGAATTTATTTTGGGCTTTTTTCTACAATATTTTGGCTATTCCTGTTGCTGCCGGTGCCCTTTATCCAATAACAGGGCAACTTTTACACCCTATGCTAGCAGGTGGTGCAATGGCCTTTAGTTCTATTACCGTTGTTTTAAACAGCCTACGCCTAAAGCGGATCAAACTTTAAAAACGTGTATAATTTTTGTGAAATATTGCACGAGATACCTTCGGGGCATCTAATTTCGCCAAATGGCTGAGAAAAGTATCATCATAGGAGGGGGCGCTGCTGGTTTTTTTGCTGCTATTGCTTGCGCGGAAGCCAATCCGGATATGGAAGTGATTATTCTTGAAAAAGCACAAAATGTGCTTCAAAAGGTCAAAGTTTCTGGTGGTGGAAGATGTAATGTTACCCATGCTTGCTTTGTGCCTTCTGAGCTCGTAAATTACTATCCAAGGGGGCATAAGGAGCTTCATGGTCCTTTTTCTAGGTTTCATCCGGCAGATACAATGGAGTGGTTTGCAGACCGGGGCGTTGAGCTTAAAATTGAAGATGATGGCCGCGTTTTTCCAACTACAGATAAATCGCAAACCATTATTAACTGCCTGGTAGAAATGGCCGAAGTAGCCGGTGTAAACATTAAAAAAGGTGTAACCGTAAATGACATTCGCAAAGAAGGTACGGGCTGGCAGTTAAAGACCACTGCTGGCGATATGTATGCAGACCGGTTAATGGTGGCTACTGGTGGTAGCAAGAAAGTTTGGGACATCCTAAAAAAGCTGGGACATACCATTGTAGAGCCAGTACCCTCGCTATTTACATTTAATATTAAAGATCCAAGAATTAAAGGTTTGGCAGGCATTGCACTGCCTGATGTAGAAATCACCGTTGCAAATTCTGAACTTACAGAAACGGGGCCTTTGTTAATCACACATTGGGGACTAAGTGGCCCTGCGGTGCTCAAGCTCTCAGCTTGGGGTGCCTTTGAATTGGCACACCGTTTTTATTACTTCCCGGTGATGATTAACTGGCTGGCAGGAAAAGAATTAGACGATGTATATGCAGCCATGATTGAAGAGCGCGTGAGCACACCCCGTAAGCGTATTTTAAACCACGCCATGTTTAACATGCCATTGCGGTTATGGAAATCTATCGGTGAGTTTGCTGGAATAAAAAGCACCACCAATTGGGCGGATTTAAGCAACAAACAAATACAAGACTTTGCAGCTGAGCTCACAGGTTCTGTGTTACAAGTTTCTGGTAAAAGCACTTATAAAGAAGAATTTGTAACTGCTGGTGGCATCCATCTAAATGAAATAAATTTTAAACGCTTTGAAAGCAAAATTCATCCTGGATTGTTCATAGCAGGTGAAGCGCTTAACATAGACGCATTAACTGGAGGGTTTAACTTTCAAGCAGCATGGACCGGCGGATGGCTTGCAGGGCATGCACTTGCAGGCGAAGAAATAGACTAAATATGAAAATGAACATCATCATTACAGGCATCATGGCAATAATGGCATCGGTGCCCGTATCTTGGCAGCTAGAAAAAGAGGAAGATGGCATTAAGGTATATTTGGCAGAAGCCGAAAATACCAGCTTTAAACAATTTAAAGTTGAAGCATACATAGATGCTAGTCCGCTAGCCATAGCCAATGCCGTTACAGATCTTGATAATAATTACAAGTGGTTTTCTGGCGTACAAAAGGCCACGCGCATCAAACAAGTAAACACTAACGAGTTTCTCTTTAAACAGGTGATAGAGGTGCCATTTCCTTTTAAAAATCGTGAAACCGTTCAATATTGCACGGTGGTTGTTAATGCCGATAAATCTGTGCACATAACCCTTGTAGATCGTAATAACGCAGCACCTTTGGATAGCCGATATGTGCGTATGCCAATGGCTAAAGGGTATTGGATTATCACCCCAAAAGGTACAGGTTCTCACATTGAGTATTCTTTTATTTCTGACCCTGGCGGCAATATACCTGCATGGCTTGCCAATGAGTTTATTGTAGATAGCCCGTTTAAAACTATAAAGGGTCTTCGGCAATACCTTAAAAACAAGTAGTTAATTTGCTGATAAATCATTAACCCTTGCGGTATATCCTCCGTTTTATTTACCAAAACATAAACTTTAAACTTGGGGCAATGGGTGCCTTGGTAACAGCAAGTTGGGTGTATTGGCTTAACAGCCATTATGGTTTTGAGCAGGCCATTTGGGCGTCTGTAAAACAATTTGGCTATACTATTTTAGTGGGCGGAAGTCTTACCCGTATTGCCGAGCGCGTTTGTGTTTCGCCTTTGTTATCACGTTTTCAACAATATGCGCTTTCTATGATTATACCTACCGGAATAACCTTTGTGTTATTGAGTATTGTGCATTTTTTACGTGGTACCCCAGACCCTGTGCGCACAATAGTTTACACCACCTTATTGGCACCACCGGCTTTTCTATTTGTTGCGATTATCACACGTTATAGACTAAAAGATGAAGAAAATCACTAATCCTTTTGTGCGTTTTGCCATAACCACACTAATCTGTACGGCTATACTTTTAGTTAGCGGCCCGCTGGCTATAAATATGCAAGGCTATACGCCCGTAACCCTACAAAGCCTGGCCATTATTGCTGTTCCTGTTATGTTTGGCATGCGTCAGGGCGCTATTGCCATTGTTTTGTATCTACTTGCCGGTGGTTTGGGGCTTCCGGTTTTTGCAGATTTTAGTGGAGGATGGGATCATTTTAATGGCATGACTAGTGGTTTTCTAATCGGCTTTTTACCTGCAGGTATTCTAGCAGGTTGGTGGGCTACACGCTTAAAACCCCAATACGGCCGGTTCTTTTTGCTTTTTCTTACCTGCCAGGTTGTTATTCTACTTTTTGGTCTGATGGGCTTTGTATTTCATGATATGGGCACAGACCAGATTTTGTACAATGTTAAATACCTGTTTCCAGGACTTTTTATCAAATCGTTTATAGGAGGCTTTTTGGCACTGGCGGCTAGAGCCTCTGATTCTTCTGCTATTGCTTGAGTACAATCAGATTTAGTGTCTTTTAAAATGCTTTCGTACGTACGTTAAAAGTGGCCGTACTCTTTGGTATTGGTTTGCATTGAGGTTTCTCTTTCATGAATAATTGTGGTTGTGCAATGGGGAATATCCATCAATTTAGCCTTTTATGCAATATTGGTAGGGGTTTGTGTTAATTCTTAGCACTATGGCAAGTATCAAAGGCCCGATAGTTTTTTTTATAAAAGCTGAAAAATATCTCCTAATAAATTCTAATAATTTTAGCATTCTGATTAATTTAGCATCATTAATAAACCTTCTCTTTAAAACCTTTGTAGAAGAGGAAAGGGCAGTATGAGAATTAACCGCATTGATGTGAATCCAGAACATGTGACTCACCAGGCGGAGCCGTGTCATAGTCTTGGGTTTTTAGTCCTTAGTCTTGAGTTAAAAGACATCCGACTAAAAAAATAAGCACTCAGGACTCAAGACTTAAAATTAACAACTAAAGACTTTAAGATGAGCAACCTAAGTACAAACATCCGCTACCTGCGCAAGCAGAAGGGCCTCACACAAGAGCAACTCGCCCAGCAAATCGGCATTAAGCGCGCGATGATAGGCGCCTATGAAGAAGGCCGGGCAGAACCCAAGCTACTCACGCTGCAGCACCTGTGCCAGTTCTTTAAGATCAGAATGGACCAGCTCGTGCTGCGCGACCTTACCCATGAAAAGGCAGAAGAAGAAGTAGATGTAAAAGGGCAGAAGCTGCGCATTTTACCAATACCCGTTTCAGAAGACGAGAAAGAACTCGGCACGCTGGTACCCGTAAAAGCAAGTGCCGGCTACCTGAATGGCTATGGCGATGCCGATTATGTAGGCGCGCTGCCTAAATTCAGTCTGCCATTCCCAGAACTACCGCAAGACCGTACCTACCGCACGTTCCAGATTAGGGGCGATAGCATGTTGCCGGTGCCGCCCGGGGCGTACATCATTAGCGAGTATGTGCAGGATTGGAATAACATCCGCAATGAAGAATGCTATGTGCTGATTACGCGCGATGAAGGCGTGGTGTACAAACGCGTGATCAATAATATGAATGAGGGGCAGTTGCTGCTAAAGAGTGACAACCCGGATTACGCCCCCTACACCGTGCCAATTGGCCGCGTAGTTGAAGTATGGAAAGCTGTGGGCGTGGTAAGCTTTGAACTGCCCAACCCCGAGCGCCAGCCGGGCTTGCCGCAAATTGCCGCATTGCTTACCGAGTTAAAGAAGGATGTGGAGACGTTGAAAGCCAATAGCGGTTCTTGATTTTTAGTTGTTTCAACAGCAAACCGCATCATCAAAAAGAGCAATCGAAAAATATCACGGATAATTGATATTAAAAACGGCAGTTAGCTATATTTGCCGCCCTCTATCGGGATGTAGCTCAGTTGGTAGAGTACACGTCTGGGGGGCGTGTGGTCGCACGTTCAAATCGTGTCATCCCGACTTCAAATTAAAAAGCCTTCTGCGCAAAATCAGGAGGCTTTTTTTAGCCTCAACTGGTTTTTACAGGGTTTGATTTTTTTTCTCGTGTTTGTTAATTTCGGCAAAAACGGAAAATAAATACATAAAAAGTTATGTGCTTTAGGGTTGTTTGCCGCCCCACTAAAGCAACCGTTAGCTGTTCTAAATCAAGACTTAACACTAACAATTCATCCCGATAGCAATCGGGGCTCACACAGTGTCACGCAGCATCGTACACCTAGACCTCGACACGTTCTTCGTGTCTGTAGAGCGCCTGATAGACAGTCGCCTGAACGGTAAGCCTATTTTGATTGGTGGCACCAGCGACCGTGGCGTGGTGGCGGCATGCAGCTATGAGGCGCGTGCCTTTGGCATACACAGTGCTATGCCCATGCGCATGGCCAAAGAGCTTTGTCCAGAAGCCATTGTTATACGCGGCAACTCGGGCACCTACAGCAAGTATTCGCAAGATGTTACCGAGATTATTCGCGAAGAAGTTCCCGTTTTTGAAAAGACCTCGGTAGATGAGTTTTACGTAGACCTTACCGGCATGGATCGTTTTTTCGGCAACTACAAGTTTGCTACTGAGTTGCGGCAGCGCATTATGCGCGAAACCGGCCTGCCCATCAGTTTTGGGCTGAGCCAAAACAAAACGGTAAGCAAAGTGGCCACAGGCGAGGCCAAACCCAACAATCAGCTCAACATTGATTACGGCAACGAAAAGCCCTTTCTGGCGCCACTCTCGGTACGCAAAATACCCATGGTGGGCAGCAAGACCTACCAAACGCTGCGCAACTTAGGCGTGCAGCGCATCCAAACGATACAAGAAATGCCGCTGGAAATGATGACCAGCGTGTTTGGTAAAAATGGCGAAGTAATCTGGAAGAAGGCGCAGGGGGTGGACAACAGCCCCGTGGTGCAGTACTCTGAACGCAAAAGCATAAGCACCGAACGCACCTTTGATAAAGACACCATTGATGTGGTAAAACTGCGCGGCATACTCAGTGCTATGGCCGAAAATCTGGCGTTTCAGCTGCGCAGGGGGCAAAAGCTTACTTCGTGCGTAACCGTAAAAGTGCGCTACAGCGATTTTAACACACACACCCTGCAAGCACACATACCCTACACGGCTGCCGACCATATCCTCATCCCCAAAGTAAAAGAGCTTTTTGAGCGGCTTTATGAAAGGCGCTTGCTGGTACGCCTAATCGGTATACGCTACAGCGGCCTGGTGGGCGGTGGTATACAGTTTAATTTGTTTGACGATAACGAAGAACTTTACAGCCTGTACAACGCCATGGATAAAATCCGTGACCGCTTTGGCGACCGTGCCGTGCTGCGCGCCAACGGCATAGAAGCGCGTACCATTGGCCGCTGGAATCCGTTTAACGGAGAGCCGCCACCGCTGCTGGCTAACCGTAGGCAGTAATGGCCTCTTCAACTTCCTCGCAAGAGGAATGATAGAACCCCGCATACAGGGTATAAAAGGAAGAATGACATAATATGAGAACAGCTAAAGCAGCGTTATGCTTTATAAACATATAAAATGATCAAAAAGATAGGAGTTAGTGTGTTGATTGTAGTTGGGGTGGTTGCAATCGCTTTAGCAGTATATCGGTGGCATTACTATAAGGAACTTAGAACGGTTCGAGATGAATTAAATAATCTGGAAGGAGTAGAGGTAATTGGAATAGCAGGTCATCATGATATCACACTAGAAGAAATACATGCAACAATTAATATTGAGGGGAAAGGCCTGATGAGTATTTATGGTCTAAAGCCAAATTATCAATTTGAGTATAAAAACAATATTTCACTATGGAAACTTGGCGATTACACGTTTGACAAACTTAGCTGCTTTACAGGGTCTGGTAAAGGTTCTGTTGGTTTTGGAAGTTCATTGCACTTTACAAGTGACAATCTATATGGTCATAAATTTAAAAGGCCGATACTAAACGTAAAAGATTTGATAGCTTCCTATGATGAAATAAAAATGGTATTAGATACGATGCCGCATTTCCCTAAATGGTATCACACTATTGAAAACAGAAAAGAGGAATTTCTAGCCATCATAGAGAACAGTTCAAGAGAATATCTAGGAGCATTTGATGCGCTAGCAAGAACGGATTCGTTCATAAATGTCCAAAAGCATTTACCATGGAAAGATTCGACATGCTGTTGCAATGATTGATTCGAATTAGAAGAAATGAATTTTAGAATCCCGAATGCCCCCGTTGGTGGGGGATATGGGGGAGGAAAAATGAAAAACGATTTTTACAACAAAAGGCTAAAAGACAACGCAAGAAACCTGCGAAAAGAAATGACTAAGGCAGAAGCTAGCTTGTGGAAGTACGTTTTGCGTGCCAGTACAACGGGTTATCCGTTCAGGCGGCAGCGACCAATTTTAAATTACATCGTAGATTTTGTCTGCTTGCCCTTGAAATTAATTATTGAGGTTGATGGCTATTCCCACTTGCTGGATGAAGTGAAAGAGAAGGATGAAAAACGGCAGAAAAAGCTTGAAAATGCTGGGTTTAAAGTGATTCGGTTTACGGATGAAGAAGTGCTAACTGAAATTGATAACGTAAGAGCGGTAATTGAATATGAATTACAGGAACTGGAAAAGTCCTCCCCCCAACCCCCTCCAAAGGGGGAGATGCGAGACGCTGATTAAGAAACGGGAATATCCCCCGCTGGCGGGGGCTAAGGGGGTGGACAACTAAAGACTCACGACTAAAAACTAAAAACTCACGACTAATAAAATGTGCGGCAGATACGTAACCATCTCCAAGCTTAAAGCCATAGAAAAACGCTTTAACATCACCACGCCACAGCCCGAGCTGTATTCCGAAAATACCAACGTGAGCATTGGCGAGTACGCCCCTGTGATAACGAATGCCAACCCGAGCGAACTTAGCTTCTTCAAATTCGGGTTTACACCCAGTTGGGCCAAAAAGCAGATGTATTTGTTTAATGCAAGGGCAGAAGGCGACCATAACAAAGAAAACGACCCGCATTACCACGGTGCAAAAGGTATCATCAGCAAGCCGGTTTTCCGCAAAGCCATACGCAGCCAGCGGTGTTTAGTTATTGCGGATGCATACATTGAAGGCCCTGAAAAAGAGAAGCTTAGCAAACCCTATTTGGTGTATAAAAAGAATGGTGAGCGCCCTTTTGCTTTTGCCGGAATTTGGGATGTTTGGGTAAACAAAGACACGGGTGAGGAAGTGCGCAGCTTTGCTATTATTACCACCACGAGTTGCGATGTAACGGCCAAAATTGGCCACCACCGCAGCCCGGTAATATTACCGCAAGAAGCAGAGCGCGCATGGCTTAGCCACGATGTGCCGCTGGAAGATATTACCTCGCTATTGGCGCCATATCCGCCCCACGAATTGAATGCCTACCCAATATCGGCCGCCATAAAAAGCCCAAAAGCAAAAGGCCTGGACTTGCTAAAACCCACCGGCCAGCGCGTGTTTACCGAATACGATTATGAACTTTACCAGGAACTGCAACTAGAAGGCATGGGCATGACGCAGGCGCGAAAACGGGCGAATGGGATTTGAGCGCGTTCGATTTTTAATACTTCAAAATATCATTCAAACCCGCAATAACCAGACGCAGCTCTTCGGGGGCAATATGGCCCACACGCCTTTTTAAGCGTTGTTTATCCACCGAACGCACATGAAATGTGAGGATTTCTGAAGCAGCTGCCAAACCATTTTCTGCGGTAGGTTGCAACACCACATTTCCTTTATATCCTTTCACTTTTTTGGTTAATGGACAAACAATAACCACGGGCGAATAGGTGTTGAGCACATTTCCGCTTAACACAAGGGCATGGCGCCTGTCGCCTTGTTCGCTGCCCTTGGTTGGGTCAAAATACATTTCCCAAATCTCACCCTGCTGCATCATCGTGGGTGTTTAATTGGGTCAGGTATTCGGCCATTCCATCTTCGGCCATGGCTAAGATATCTGCATCATGCGCCATTTGTTTATATGACTTGATGTACTCGGCTTTGGTAATCTGATCGAGATAAACCTCAAGTGAACGCTCAATAATGCGGTTTTTAGGCAAATTTAGTTTTTGTGCGGCATCGCTCAAACGCTTCAGCAAGTTATCGGGCAGGGAAGAAGTGAAGGTACTCTTAACAATTTGTTTTGAAATCGCCATTGTAAATCATGTTTACATTTCATATTTATAATCGAAATAACGCAGCGAGTTATTTGTCATTCAGCATAAAAACAAAGCACCAAAGACTCACGACTAAGCACTAGAGACTCAGGACTTAGAACTCAAAACTTGTTCAACCACACCTACTACAGTTTTAATTACGGTACCATAGACCCGCGGCAGTTGCTGGATATGGCGCTTGAGGCCGGTTATACCCACCTGCTTATTGCTGACATCAACAACACGTCTGCGTTGCTAAACAGCCTGCGCATGGCGCAGCAAAAAGGCCTTTGCGTGGTGCCGGGCGTAGATTTTAGAAAGGGCGTAACACAGCATTTTGTTGCCATAGCGCGTAATAACGCGGGTTTTACAGAAATAAACACCCTGCTTACGGAATACCTGCACGGTACTACCGATATGCCGCTGCGCGCGCCAAACATGCCCAATACCTTCATTGTTTATCCGCTGGCAGCCTACACGGGTTTTGCACTGCGCGAAAATGAATTTGTAGGCGTGGCTCCGCACGAGATTTTTAAAGCGCAGTATTCGGCACCAGCCAAACAAAACAAGCTTGTGGCGCAATACACTGCCACATTTAGGCACAAAGCCGATTTTAACGCACACCGACTTTTACGTGCCATTGATAAAAATGTGCTGCTTAGCAAATTGTCGAAAAGCGAAGAGGGCAGGCCTGATGCTGTTTTTGTTGACAAAGCCCGCCTCTATGAAGTGTATAATAGCGCTCCGCATTTGCTGGATAATTTTTATGATCTGCTGAAAGAATGCGAAGTACACTTCAACTTTGATGATGACCATAAAAATCTACGCAGCTACACGGGCAACCCGGTTAATGATTTTAAACTGCTAAAGAAACTCTGCAATGATGGTCTGAGCTATCGTTATGGCAACAAGCCCTCAAAAACCGTTTTAGACCGCATAAACAAAGAATTAGAGCTCATCCGTGAGAAGGATTTTGTGGCCTATTTTCTCATTAACTGGGACATTGTGAATTACGCCCGCAGGCGTAACTACTTTTATGTGGGGCGGGGCAGTGGCGCCAACAGCATTGTGGCTTATCTGCTTAAAATAACCGATGTAGACCCAATTGACCTCGATTTATACTTTGAGCGATTTATCAACCTCTACCGCCAAAACCCGCCTGACTTTGACATTGATTTTAGCTGGAAAGACCGCGATGACATTACGGAATACATCTTCGACCGTTTTCCGAACACAGCGCTGCTGGCCACCTACCAAACCTACCAATACAAAGGCGTGGTACGCGAGCTGGGCAAAGTTTTTGGCCTGCCCAAGGCCGAAATCGACAAGCTAAGCGAGGGCCGTTTTGAGATGAAAAAACTGGACAAACTCAGCGAACTCGTGCTGCGCTACGGGTCGTTTATTCAGGGTTTTCCGAGCCACCTGAGCATCCATGCCTGCGGCATTTTAATCAGCGATCAGCCCATACAAAACTACACGGCCACCTTTATGCCGCCCAAGGGTTTCCCCACCACACAGTTTGATATGATTGTGGCCGAAGATGTGGGCCTCTTTAAATTTGATATTCTGAGCCAACGCGGATTGAGCAAAATTCAGGATGCCGTGGGCATTATCCGAAAAAACAAGCCTGCAGAGCCGCATTTTGATATTCATGACATCGCCCGGTTTAAGGAAGACGAGGCCGTAAAAAACCTGCTTCGAAACGGACTAGCCATGGGCTGTTTTTATGTAGAAAGCCCTGCCATGCGCATGTTATTGTGCAAACTCAAGGTTGATAATTACTTGGCGCTCGTGGCCGCCAGCAGTATCATCCGCCCTGGTGTGAGTAACAGTGGCATGATGCGCGAATACATAAAGCGCTACCGCGACCCCGAAGAGCGCAAAAACGCCCACCCAGTGATGCTAGAAATTATGCCCGAAACCTTTGGCGTAATGGTGTATCAGGAAGATGTAATCAAGGTGGCGCACTACTTTGCAGGTCTTACGCTTGGCGAGGCCGATGTGCTGCGCAGAGGCATGAGCGGCAAATACCGCAGCCGCGAAGAGTTTGAAAAGGTGCGCGAAACGTATTTTACCAACTGCCGCCAAAAGGGCTATACTGATGATTTGGCCATTGAAATATGGCGACAGATAGAAAGTTTTGCTGGCTATGCCTTTGCAAAAGGCCACAGCGCCAGCTATGCCGTAGAGAGCTACCAAAGCCTCTTTTTAAAGGCGCATTACCCGCTGGAATACATGGTGGCCACCATTAACAACTTTGGCGGCTTTTACCGCACCGAATTTTATGTGCACGAAGCCCGCATGTGGGGTGCCGAAATTTGTGCGCCCTGCGTAAACGAGGGTGATTATCACACTTCTATAAAGGGCAAACGCATCTATCTTGGCTTTATACATTTGGCCGGATTTGAAGCCAATGTGGGCATGCGTGTTGTAGAAGAACGCGACAAAAACGGACCATTTACCGATTTCAATGATTTTTTAGACCGCGTGCCGATTAGCGTGGAGCAAATCAGCATCCTCATCCGCATAAACGCCTTTCGGTTTACGGGCAAGCCGCGCAGGGCTTTGCTGTGGGAAGCCCATCTGAAACTCGGCAAAAGCAGCGGGGTAGAGCGCCCACCAGAATTATTCCGCAGCCCACGCAAAAACTTTACGCTGCCCGAATTGCACAGCAGCGCGCTAGAAGAAGCCTACGACCAGATAGAACTGCTCGGCTTTGCCCTGTGCAACCCTTTTGATTTGCTGAAAAACACGCCCGAAACCACCCTGTTGGCACGCGACCTGCCCAACCACCTGGGCCAACAAATTACCCTTTACGGCTATCTGGTAACGGTTAAAGAAACCAAAACCGTAAAAGGCGACCGCATGAATTTCGGTACGTTTTTAGACCAAAAAGGCTTTTTTGTAGATACCACGCACTTTCCGCCAGTGGCAAAAGCCTACCCATTTCGTGGGCGCGGCATTTATAAAATTGTGGGCCGCGTGGCGGTAGAATTTGGCTATTACAGCATTGAGGTTGAAGCCATGCAAAAAGCAGATTTACTGCCCGACCCAAGGTATGCAGCCCCGATAGCTATCGCGGGCGCATAAGCAGATTGCGAATTTGTAGTCTATACAAAACATAATATTGGTTTAACGCTTAATAGCCATGATGAAAATCATGATTTGACTTTTGACATTTAAAACGTTAAATGAAAACAAAGGCCACGTGAACATTTAACCGCGGAAGCCGAAAAGCGAATGAGTAGGCAAGTAGGTATTTCTATAAACCATGAAAAAAATTATAATATTACGTTGTTCACAGGATTAATAGGTTGTGAAAAGGATTTAAATAGTGAATTAACCAACCATCAATACTTGAATTTCAAGGATGACACCATAAATAGAGTTGATTTTCACGAATCTTTTGAGTCTCTATTTCAACCTAATCTAGAAGAATTTACAGAATTTTCGAACGTTAACAATATAAATGTCAGTTTAGCAGAAACCTCGATATCGCTAACTTTTTTAACATTTCGGCAAAAACAGAAAAAGGTTATCTACGTTCTTCATCACATATTAATCTGAAAAAACATGCAGCTTTGTCTAAACATTTACATCCAATTATATACTTATTAGAAGTCTAACTATTAAAAATTTTAATTATGAGAATTTTACTAATTGCAGTTACTTTCATTTTGGCCGCGTTTGAGGTAAACGCGCAATACACTAGGGGTGGAGGCGGCGCTTTTAGCTTGGGTGTGCAAACCATGTCTACCACTGGCATTACAACTTTTGATCCCAATGCACCTACATTAAATGAAGTTAGCTTTAGTTTAGGAGGATATACTTATTGGCAGTTTAACAAACTACTTTTCGGATTTAAAGGTGCAGGCGTTTATGGTAATAATAAGGAAAAGGGCAATTATGAATATTCTAGTAGTTCTGGTTACATAATGGCAGATTTTGGCTATAAACTGATAAATAAACAAAAGCTCTTTGTCTATCCATTTGTAGGCGTTGGTTGGGGTGGCGCTGTTTATAGCATTAATGCCAATAGCACCATCAACCTAACTAACCCCACAACAATATATCCGCCTATTTATAGCGGTGATTTTAATTCGAGCAATGTGGTGTTTGATGTTGGCTTCAGAATAGAGCAACTGTTTGGATTAACCACAGAAAACAATGAAACTGGGGGTGGGCTTGTAGGGATTGAAATAGGTTACATGTATTCACCCAACAGCACCAACTGGCGGACTAATAACAATGCAGAAGTCATTGGCGGACCAGAACAAAACCTTAATGGCATTTACGCCCGCATTCTCATTGGTGGTTTTGGGGGATATTAAATGTAAATCGAACCAATTTTAAAAGAACGCGCTAATCAGGCGCGTTTTTTTATGCGCAATCTTGTTCTGGCGTACAACTGGGGCCTTCAATTGTTTCTAAATCTATTTTACTTTGACTGCTTTGCCATTCTGCAAAAGCCTTTTCTAGCGTTTGAATAAATACAGTAGCCTGTTGTGCACCGCTAATAGCGTACTTACGATTAAACACAAAGAAGGGCACACCTTGAATACCCATTTGCTGTGCTTCGATTATATCACGCTGCACTTCATGTGCATAATATGAAGCAGTAATAACAACATCAGCCACTGCATCTGCATCTAAACCAGCTTCTACACCATAGGTTGTTAGTGTTGTGGCGTCATCAATGTTAGTTCCATCTGTAAAATAACCCTTTAGCAAAATTTCCTTGAGCAGATGCCCCTTATTCTGGGTTTTTGCAAATTGCAATAGGCGGTGGGCATTAAAAGTATTTGCAGGAATGGCTTTTTCAAAATCAAACATGAGGCCTTCTGCTGCTGCCATTGCTGTAACTTGTGCGCTGGCATTTTTTGCAAAATCTACAGTCCAACCCTTTTTGTCAGCTAAATCTTGAATGGCAGATCTGGTTGGATTGGTTTTTTGATTCAGATCTAACTGAAAACTCTTCCATTGAATGTCTACTTGTTTATTCAACCCTAAATGATCCAGAGCATTTTCTAATCTCCGCTTGCCGATATAGCAAAACGGACAAACCACATCACTCCATATTTCTATAACCATAACGTTGTTTTTCGCATCAATTCAACCCTTTTTTGCGCTCAAAGTTTTTTGACTTATTTGATGATGGTTATGCGTTGTGGCTCTTCATCCCAAGGAGTTTTAAGCAGATAAATACCAGCCGGAATTTCATCAACCGAGATGTAGCGCACTTGGCCGGGTTTAGGATCTATTAATGGGTATGAGGCCAAACATCTGCCGTTAATTGTATAAATCATGATAGAACCTGATTCAATAATCAAAGGAGATGGAATCTGTACATAAATGATATCTCTTGCAGGATTTGGCCAAATAATCACTTTATCAATCGCTTTATTTTCTGCTATATCAATACCAAAAATGGAAATGATTTGCTGGGTGGTATCGCTGCCACATGCATTAAAAGCCACTAAGGTTACAGTGTAACTTCCGTTAGCTGCATAAACGTGCGCAGTTGTGTTAGAAGTTGTGGAAGACACCTGTGTGCCATCACCAAAATCCCAATACAAACTATCCCCGGGATTGCTGTTGCCCATGAAGTACACAGAATCAACAAAAGAGGTGTAGCTAAATTGGGCCGATAGGGGATTGCAAACCGTTATATTTTGGCAAGCTGTGTCTGCGCCACAAGCATTATATGCGTAGCGACACACGGTGTAAGTACCGGGCGTGCTATATGTATGATTTACAGTTGTGGATGTATCTGTAGAAAAATTGCCATCGCCAAAAGACCAATACACAGAATCTGCGGCAGACGCATTAACAGAGATAGAAACACTTAAACCATTTGCGAAAGGAAAAATAGCTTGCACGGGTGCAAAACATGGTATTATTGAATGCCTTTGTGCGTAAGGCAAATAATTTCCTGTGCGATTCTCACACCAAACAGTCACCACATGATTCCCAGTAAAAGGTGAAATAGCTATACGGTTTTTCACACCGTTCGGATTGGTAGCCATTGGTATTAATCCTGTAGTTGGGTCTAATATACCGTTGGTATCCAGATGTATCAGTAAAATATCTTTCGGAAAAACACCATTGCTATTACCGTCAGAAACCAAAAAAACAGGCCTGCCGTAGTGTAGACGTAGCTCTCCACGGTGAGAACGATCTAATGCCCCAATTGGAAAAACCATCTGTGCATTAGCACCAAGTAATTTTGCGCCGGTGGTTTTATCAATTTTTTGCACGTACTCGCCAACATTCGCTTGAGTGCTTTGTGTAAACTCTGCTATCGCCCAAATAAATTGGCTTCCTTCTTCATAAGCAATGCGTACATCGCGCTCATAATTTGTGGATTGCGTGGCAAAATCAATACCATTTGCTCCCCAAGGTTTTGTGCCGTTGGGGTTTATACGTTGTATGTAAGATTGAATATTTGTGCCAATAGAACCCGCAAAGCCAATATATACGGTATCATTTACGGTGCATGTAGCATATCGTCTATTTGTTTGCACATAAACGCCACTGGTTAGGGCTAGGGGAGTGCTCCATTGCGCCACACTACCAAATCCGTAGCATTGCACATAAGGCAATCCGTAAGGCGAAAAGCCAGCTTGTTCATAATAAATCACCTCGAATTTATTGCCTGAGATTTCGGCCATTTCACCGGCAATTGTTCTACTGCCAGCATTAACGGGATTAATGGTTATGGGTGCCGTCCACATGGGTGAACCTGTGGCAGAATATTTCCTAAACGAACTTGTTACGCCAGAATATTGACTAACAATGACCTGACCATTGCTAAGAGGTAGAATCTTAACATCATAGCCCGAACCCACGTTAACGCCAGATGCACCCCAAACTTGTGTGCCCGTGGGTGTTATTTTATGCACAATAGCCGGGTTACCAGACCCCGTGCCCGTCATGCCTATATAAACGTTATTGCTATCATCAATAACAAAATCCCACGTAACGATATATGAACTCATGGGTATACCGCCATTTACAAGCATGCCATTAACACCGAGTAATGGCGAACCATTTGTATCGAGCTTTTGTAACCGCATTTCATAGTACTGCGGGGCGGGTACTTGATGCCAGAAGGCTACAAAGGTAGATCCATCACTACTGGTTACAGTTTTAAGATCTTCCGTTTGTTGCGGAGCTACAAGGGTGTTTACACTTGTATTGGCTACCCATTGAGAATTGCCGTAAAGGGAGATTAAGCCAAATAAAATTGTGTATATCTGCTTAAAATAATTTTTCATGTAAAGGGGTTTAGATAGCATCAAAAGTATCTAAATAGTGGTAACAGACTTAGTGCTATTTGCCGTGATTGTTATCACTTAAAACAAGGTGATACGCGCTACTTTTACCAAATGATGAAGGAAATGATCATTTTCACCCTAGTGCTACTACACATTATTGGTGGTTTTGGCTATGTATTTTACAAAATGTTTAAAAAGCCAAATAATTCACCTAAAGGCGAAGACGAGTAAAAGATTTGATAAAAGCGTTTAATCTATGGTGCTGCCGTAAATTTTAGCGCGCTGCTCTTGTATCTTTTTATCGGCTAGATAATCATCGTAACTCATCAGCTTGTCTAACATGCCATACGGGCCAATTTCAATGATTCTGTTGGCAACGGTGTGCGTAAAAGTATGGTCATGACTTGTAAAGAAAACGGTGCCTTTAAAATCTTGAAGGCTGTTGTTAAACGCCTGAATACTTTCAAGATCAAGGTGATTTGTTGGTTCATCTAGGATAATCAAATTGGCTTGCGCCAACATGATTCGCGAAATCATACAGCGCATTTTTTCACCACCAGACAAAACAGTAACACTTTTCATAACCTCTTCGCCCGTAAAGAGCATTTTGCCCAGAAAACCACGCACATACTGTTCATCTTTATTTTCTGAGTATTCACGAAGCCAATCTATTAGGTTGTCTTTTTTACCCTCAAAGTAGGTGGCATTTTCATTGGGTAAAAAGCCTGTGGTTATCGTTTGGCCATATTTAAAGGTGCCTTTGTCTGCCTTGTCTTCATTGGCTAGAATCTTGAATAACGTTGAAATAGCGAGACTTTTTCGTCCTATAAATGCAATTTTGTCTCCGCGATTTACTTTAAAAGAAACGTTATTGAAGAGCTGTTCGCCACTTACAGATTTGCTCAGGTTTTCAACTTCAAGAATTTGATCGCCAGCCTCACGGATTTGTGTAAAAATAATGGCAGGATATTTACGTGATGAAGGCTGTATATCATCTAAATTAATCTTATCAAGTAGCTTTTTACGGCTTGTAGCTTGGCGACTCTTACTTACGTTGGCGCTAAAACGCAAAATGAATTCTTGCAGCTCTTTGCGCTTGTCTTCTGCTTTCTTATTGGCGGCTTGGCGTTGGCGCAGTGCCAATTGACTACTCTCATACCAAAAGGTATAGTTGCCTGTAAATAGCTTTATTTTACTAAAATCGATATCTACAATATGTGTACAAACGGTATCTAAAAAGTGACGGTCGTGGCTTACCACAATAACCGTGTTTTTAAAATCAAGCAAGAAGTTTTCAAGCCATGTTACTGTTTCAATATCAAGGTCGTTGGTAGGTTCATCAAGCACTAAAATATCAGGATTACCAAAAAGCGCTTGCGCCAACAAGACACGTACTTTTTCGTTACCGCTTAAATCGCGAAGAGGTTTATAATGATGTTCTTCTTTAATACCCAAACCG
This sequence comes from uncultured Cryomorphaceae bacterium, assembly GCA_964416385.1. Taxonomy (GTDB): domain Bacteria; phylum Bacteroidota; class Bacteroidia; order Flavobacteriales; family Schleiferiaceae; genus JAUHWL01. The sequence continues at coordinate 22,044 of CAYQDW010000030.1, forward strand.
CTTAGTAGAGCAGCGGCATCACTCTCGGCATTCCAGCCATCCATCTCTGCAAATTCAGCTTCTAACTCTGCTGCACGCTCGCCATCAGCATCTGTAAAAACTACCTTTTCATAAATGGCATTTTTCTCTTGCATGATCGCCCACAGCTTTTGATGCCCCATTAACACCGTGTGCAGCACCTCTTCATTGTCAAACTCAAAGTGATTTTGTTTAAGCACTGCCATGCGTTTACCAGGCTCTATGGCTACATGGCCGCCTGTTTGCTGCACTTCTCCTGTTAAAATCTTTAGAAAGGTAGACTTGCCGGCCCCATTTGCACCGATTACCCCATAGCAGTTATCACCGTTAAACTTAATGTTAACGTCATCAAAAAGTACGCGTTTGCCAAATTGAAGTGAGAGGTTGGTAACTGTAATCATGCCCTATTTTTTGAGGGCGCGAAAGTAGAGATTATGAAGGGGTTTAAAAAGAAGAATACGCGTACATAAATATATTTATCACAAGTTTTATATCGCCCAAAAAGATTAACCCACTAAGATTGCGCCTCTTTTATAGATAATGACACGCGCTTACGACTGGCATCTACCTCAAGCACTTTTACCCGTACTGCTTGACCTAATTTAACCACTTCATTGGGGTCTTTAACAAACCTGTTTGCCAGATGGCTTACATGCACTAAGCCGTCTTGCTTGGCACCAACATCTACAAAAGCACCAAAGTTTGTTATGTTGGTTACCAACCCCGGCAAATACATACCGGGACGCAAATCATCAATTGAGCGCACTTCGTTGCTAAACTGAAACGCTTTTGCGCCCCCACGTGGATCACGACCAGGTTTGGCCAACTCTGTTAAAATATCGCGTAGTGTGGGTAAGCCGACATCCGCAGATACAAAGCGCTTTATTTCTATTTTTTTTAAGGCATTTTCTTGGCCAATCAACGTTGCTATGTTCTGATTAACCGAAGCCGCCATTTGTTCAACCAACGCATAACGCTCTGGATGTACTGCACTGTTGTCTAACGGGTTAGATGCTTCTGGAATACGCAAAAACCCTGCGGCTTGCTCAAAGGCTTTGGGGCCTAATCCAGACACTTCTAGCAATGCATGGCGCGTAGTAAAAAGACCGTTTTTACTGCGATGGGCAACAATGTTCTCCGCCAATTTAGGACCAATACCAGAAACGTAGGCGAGGAGGTGCTCACTGGCCGTATTTAAATTTACCCCTACAAGATTCACACAACTTTCTACCACGCGGTTTAATGATTCAGCCAGCAGCTTTTGGTCTACATCGTGTTGATATTGCCCAACACCAATAGATTTAGGCTCAATCTTTACAAGTTCTGCCAAAGGGTCAACAAGTCTTCTGCCAATAGAAACCGCACCGCGCACCGTAACATCATAGGTTGGGAATTCTTTTCTAGCCACTTTAGAAGCAGAGTAAATAGACGCACCGGCTTCATTAACCATAAAGATTTCTACGTGCTTTGGCAGGTAGGGGATGCTCTTTATAAAATCAAAAGTTTCTCGCCCGGCTGTACCATTACCAATGGCAATGGCCTCAATCTTATAAGCTTCTAAATAATTGTTGATTTTGGTTGCGGCCTGTTTCTTCTCATTTTGCGATGCAAATGGATAAATGGTTTCATTGTATCTCAAATCGCCTTTCTCATCCAGACAAACGAGCTTACAGCCTGTTCTAAAACCGGGGTCTATGGCAAGCACGCGCTTATTGCCCAACGGTGCTTGTAGTAACAACTGCCTTAGATTTTCAGCAAAAACACCAATGGCTTCTTTATCTGCTTTTTCTTTGGCCGCAGCTTTAAATTCATTCTCAAGGCTCGGCTGTAAAAGTCTTTTCCAGCTATCTTCAATGGCTAATTCTACTTGTTCTGCGGCCTCATTTCTACCTTTAATAAAAATCCGCCTAAGGCGCTCTACTGCACGTTCTGTTGGTGGTGCAATATGAATGCGCAAAAAACCTTCATTTTCACCTCTTAAAATGGCCAAAATGCGATGTCCTTTGGCTTGTTTCAAAGGTTCTGCGTAGTTAAAATAGTCGCGATACTTTTGTGCCTCATCAATTTTTGATTTAACAACTTTAGCCTCTACCAACCCATCATGGGCCATAAGTACACGTAATTGTTGTCTTGCTGAGGCATTCTCACTAATCCATTCTGCAATAATATCTCGCGCACCAGCTAAAGCACTTTCAACATCTTCTACGGCATCTGAAAGATAGCGCAGAGCATCATCCTCTACGGCACCTTGCATTTGGCGCATGAGCGTAGCAGCAAGAGGCTCTAATCCACGTTCTTTGGCTTTTGTAGCACGTGTAGCGCGTTTTTGTTTAAAGGGGAGATAGAGGTCTTCTAGCGTATTGCTATCCCATGTATGTGTAATTTGTTTACGTAAATCGGGCGTGAGTAACCCTTGCTTTTCTATGGCCTCTAAGATGGCTTCTTTGCGCTTTAGCAACTCTGTGAGCCGCTTATTCTCTAGGGCAATTTGTTCAATTTCCACCTCATTTAGTCCGCCTGTAGCTTCTTTGCGGTACCGCGATATAAAAGGTATTGTGGCGCCACCATCAAGCAGGTTAATTGTTTTTTCAATTTGACGTTCAGAAAAGGGTAGCGATTGTGATAGCAATGCAAGCATTTACAAGGTAATTTTAAGGGTACAAAGTGTTGTTTTAAATAGATCAGGCACTTAATGCTTTGTCCGTTTGCAAAATAACAGTGATTTACAAGCGCCAATGTAGCACATTAAAAACCCATTTATCGCGGTATGTTTATCATAAAATAAGGTTAACTCATCAATACTGATGAATTAACCTTATTTAATTGAGCGTGATGTGTCTTGGTAGCTGGCTTATTTACACGGCTTTTAAAGGCTTTACTTTAAGTTGTAAATAAGCTGCAAGCAAGTGTTTTAAAACTTTTAATAGGCTCGCTAATCACTACTCATTTTTTGTTTATTGGTTGATTTGCACTTATCTGGCATATTGAATTTTCTCAATCTTAACACCATGATCTGTTACCAATTGCAAAATATAAACAGCCGTTGGTAATTCTGGTATTATTAGGGCCAATGTTTCACCAATGGTTATTTGTTGCAAACCGCTATTAAAAACAGTTTTGCCAGAGGTGCTTACCAAGGTACAACTTATAGGGCCTCTGTAGTCTGTAGACATCAATTCTATGTTATTGCCTTTTACCCATGCCAATATTGGTGGTGTGGGCTGTGTTAAATCTAATGTGGTATTGCTTAAATGTAGATTAAACCTTTGGGGGGCGTCTGCTGCATAACTAAAGCGGTATGGGCCACTGTTTAAATCATGAAATTTATTGGCGTGGCTGTCTTCTAAATAAATCTGGTAACTATTGTTTAAAAAACGATCATCTAAAGCAATTTCGTAGGTGGTAGCTTGTGGTGTTTCTACGCTAAAGCCCAATGGCATAATGTGCTTTTGCTGAATAAACGGTGTAAAGTTTATGGTATTAATGGCTGTTGCCGTGCCACCGCCCAAAGCATATAACGTTGGTGTTGTACCTGGATTCATCATTTTTCTGGCATCCCAGTGGTTATCAAAACCGTTTGTTACTTGTTGTTCTAAGGTTAGTGCTATTGTTAATACATCTTTATGTGATGGGTTAGCGGCCTCCGTAGCGCTTAGTAGTATGTGGTCTGATATAGACTGTGTTTTGCGGTAGGTTGGGGTAGCAGACACTGTGGTGTTTGCGTATGTTAAGGTGCCTAAAGATGGACTACTAGCATTTTGTGCACGTACCCAAAAGCTTTGCAAGGGGGCAATAAATTCTCCCAAACCAGGTGCAGCGGGCGACCATGATACAAAGGCATCAGCATTTGGATCCCAAATATGAAAGGCGTTTTCAATATTTGATAATGACCCGCTGATTGAATTAAAGTCTAAACTGGCACAAAAAGGGTTAGCAACTAAATTCCAACCATCTTCTAGGCCGCCGGCAAAATTAGTCCATACGGGAGATTGTGCGTTATAAGCTATTAATGGTGTAACCGATGTATGTGGCACACCTGTAAGTGTTACTACTGCCGCTGATGTAATTACACCATTGGTTCCTACAAAGGCATTGTAACCACGGCCTGCAACAAGTGACGTATTATTATCTGTTACGTTAAGCCAATCACCAGAGGTAGCATCCCAATAGCGCAGGTTTTTAGCGTTTGGATGCCGGTTGGTGCCTACCTCGCCTAGCATACCCGCATTACCAGCAACAGATGCGCCCATGTAGTGCCAGCCCTCAGTTAAATATTGCTCTTGTGCCACGGTACCAGAACCACTGTATGTACCATCAAATTTTAATTGGGCATAATTACCACTAACGTCGGATTTTAAAATTATCTGACCATTATTTGTAAAATCACCATTTACATGCAGTGTATTACTGTGGCTTATGGTTACGCTTGCGCTTGCGTCTATAGTTAAATTATTTACCTGCGCGGTATTTGATATAATTGGTAAGTTGACAACATTTGGTATGGTAACATCATCTGTGGCCTGTGGTACATTAGTGGGGTTCCAATTGCTGGTAGTGTTCCAATCTGTAGATGTAGCACCTTGCCATTGTATAGATAATGACACTACTTCTGGAGAAAATACCGAAAAGTTATATGAAGGGGCAGAATAACTTCCCCCAGCATATATCGATTCGTTGTTACCGTTAAAAGCTAATGTTAAAACACTACCTAAAACATTAAAATTGGGGGTAAAACTTTGAAGCACGCCTGAGTTATCAAACTTGCACAAGCGGTTTCTTGTAAGGCCATTAACCGTGGAAAATGTTCCCCCAGCATAAAGGTTGCCACTAGCGTCTGTTGTTAAAGCGTTTACAATACCATTATTCATATCTGGGTTAAACGCATGCAGATTACCTGCATTATCAAACTTGCACAAGCGGTTTCTTGTTGTGCCACCACCAACGCTGGTAAAATCTCCACCAGCATAAAGATTACCACTAGCGTCTATAGTTAAAGCACGTACGGCACTATTCATATTGGGGTCAAAACTTTGTAGCACGCCTGTATTATCAAACTTGCACAAGCGGTTTCTTGTTGTGCCACCTGCAACGCTGGTAAAATCTCCACCGGCATAAAGATTACCACTAGCCTCTAGGGCTAAAGCACGTACGAAACCATTCATATTGGGGTCAAAACTTTGTAGCACGCCTGCGTTATCAAACTTACACAAGCGGTTTCTTGTTGTGCCACCAACGTCTGTAAAAAAACCTCCGGCATATATGTTGTCATTAATATCAATAACAAGGTCTAAAACGCCATTATTTATGCTAGGAGGATTAAAACTCAAGAGATTGCCGCTCTGGTCAAATTTACAAAGCCGATTTCTTGATGTACCACCAACGCTGGTGAAATACCCTGCAGCATAGAGGTTACCACCGCCATCTATAGCTAATTTTTGAACGGTTGAGTTCATATTAGGGTTAAAACTCGTCAACGTACCCGTATTGTCAAGTTTGCATAGATTGCCTCTAGGCACAGCATCAACCAATGTAACATTGCTACCTACATACAAGGTGCCATTGGCATCAACAGCTAAGGAATTTATACCTGCATTAAGCAAACCACCATTAAAATCATCATAATACTGCATTTTTGGCCCATTAAAGGATGTAAGAGAGCTTGTGTTATCAAATTTGCACAACTGGTTTCTGGGAGAGCTATTTACTGTAGTAAAGCTTCCCCCAGCATAAAGATTACCACTAGCGTCTATAGTTAAAGCACGTACGACACTATTCATATTGGGGTCAAAACTTTGTAGCACGCCTGCATTATCAAACTTGCACAAGCGGTTTCTATTTGTGCCTCCAACGGTGGTAAAAGATC
>CAYQDW010000031.1:0-26946 GCA_964416385.1 uncultured Cryomorphaceae bacterium
GGTGGATTCCGATGCGGAGCAATCGGAAGACGGATGGGTTAGATTCACGGATGGGGTGACCCCCCTGCGCTACAAGGGTTTCTGATTGCTCAGGAAGCTTTTAAACTCTGGGATTCTAGTGCGCAAGAAATGCCAACGAAAGGTATGCTAAAACCATCCCAACCACAACAATCATAAGCTTAGCCAGGTTATACCGGTGATTATGCGATGATTCAAAAAGAATTGTTGTTGATACATGTAAAAAGATACCTGAAGCAAAAGCGGTGAGATAATCTGCCGCATTAATTAACCCGGGAATCAATGCCCCTATTAAAGTTCCTAAAGGGGAAATCAAGGCAAATGCTGCTAACGCCATCCAAATCTTAGACGGCTTAATGTTGAGAGCCGCCAAGAGTGTGTATAAAACCACCGTAATTGGCACTTTATGAAGAATAATCGCCAAAAGTAACATGTGCGTACTTTCTTCAGAAGATTGGATTGAAATAGGCAAACCTTCAAAAAAAGCGTGCACAAACAAACCCGCAATGGCCGAAACAGGCAAAACACGGTCTGCAAAATGATCTTTGTGAAAGTGCCCGTGTTCTAATCCGGTAGAATAAAAGTCGAGTAAAATTTGAAGTAAAAAACCAGCCAGAACAAAAACCCCAATGTTTGCGCCTTTATGCTCTATCAGCTCTGGAAGCAGATGTAGAATAACAATAGCAAATAAATAGGCGCCACTAAAAGCTAAAATCAACTTGGTATTGCGCTGGCTATTTACATTAAAAAGGCCTACTAAGCCCAAGCCAAACAAGACAGCAGCAATCTGCAATGCGTAAATCATGGTTTCTTAACAAGCATTATCAACCGGTCTGATTCTGTCTCAACATACGGTTGCAAATCAAGGCTACCAAAGTACGCCACTGGCGTCAATCCTGCGCTTTCAAAAAGCAAAATAAAATCATGTAAAGCATACTTCTTTACACGTTCTTCAAATCGCCAGTGCACGCCATCTGCAAAAAATGTAATTTCTTTTACAATTTGTTCATCCTCAACGTACCTGTTAATATTAAAGGTAATGCCCTCCGCCTCTTTACTTTCTTTGGGAACAAGATTTCGCGCCACTTTTGGTGTATTCATGAAATCTAACACCAATGTGCCTCCTGGTTTTAGGCATGCGCTGATGTGCTGCATGGCTGCTTCATCTTCCTTTTCTTGCTCAAAATAACCGAAACTGGTAAATAAATTAAAGACAAAGTCAAAGCGCGCTACACCCATAGACTTGCGCATATCACGCACTTCAAAATGCAATCGCTCGTTTTCAAAAGCTTTTGCATAGGCAATATTCTCGTCAGACAAATCAACGCCTGTAACAGAATAACCCTTTTGGTTCATATAAATGGCGTGTCGGCCTCTACCACAAGCAAGGTCTAAAATGGCCGCATTGGCATGTGGCTTTACATGCGCAAACAACGTATCAATAAATAACTTGGCCTCAGTATTATCTCTGTGGTTGTAAAGTATGTGATAATAAGGGGTGTCAAACCAAGAGGCAAACCAATCTTGCGACATCTTGTCGTGTTTTGGGCAAATGTACTGGATTGCACGCAGGCCCGCTGCGTAATTTTATGTCATTATGCTTAGCGCATTGAGAATATCACTGGCAATTACGGCCCTTTCTCCGAAAAGCTTTGCAGCAGAAGCGCCAGCCATACCATGAAAATACATGGCCGCAAGTGCGGCATCTTTTGGATGCATACCCTGTGCACACAAACCCGTAATAACACCCGTTAAAACATCTCCACTACCAGCCGTGGCTAACGCATTTGTACCCGTACTATTAAAGTAAACATTGCCATTTGGCGCATATAACGCACTATGTGCCCCTTTTAGCAAGACATAAACCTGATATTTTTTGGCGAAATTGCGGGTAGGCGCATAAACAGATTCTCCACGGTAGGTGTGTTTTAACATACGGTCTAACTCACCTAAATGCGGTGTTAGAATACTGTTTTTGGGGAGTAAATGCCAATCACCACCAATACTTAAACAATTTATGGCGTCTGCATCTAATACAACTGGCTGCTCACAGTTAAGTAAAAACTTCTTCACGGCCTCTTGGGTGGCTTTGGCCGTACCTATACCTGGCCCCATGCCAATAGCTTGAGGTTGCATATCAGGCGCGATGTCTTCCAAATATTCTGCACCGGCATCAACTTTGGCCATAACTTCTGGCGCTGCAATTTGCAGCGGAAGCAACCCGCATTGGGGCACATGAGCCGTTACACGGCCGGCACCACTGCGCAAGGCTGCTTTACTGGCTAAAATACCTGCACCAATTTTACCTTTGCTGCCAACAATTAACAAAGCGTGGCCATAAGTGCCTTTGTGATCAAACTTATTACGCTTTGGCAAGATTTCACGAATCAAATCAGCCATTACATAATATTCATGGGTGTGCTGCGCGTCAATGTATTTAGGCGACAAACGAATGGGCAAAACGTGTATTTCGCCAGCAAATGGACCAAATTCAGCGAAGAAGAAACTGCGCTTTGGGGTCTGAAAAGTCAATGTATGATCTGCGCTAAAAATGCCATGAACGGTATTTTCTGTGTTCTGATCTGCAAAAAGCCCGGTGGGGATATCTATGGCGACTTTAATTCCTTTTTTTGCATTAAGTGCATTAACTACTTCCAACAACAACCCGTTAAGTGGCGCTGATAAACCCGAGCCTAGCAGCGCATCTACGTAAACATCTGCAACAATCTCTTTAACAGCTATTGCATCGGTAACGGTGTTTAAAGTAAGCTTTCGGGCCTCTAAACGTGCTTTGTTCTCTTTAAAATCGGGCGATTGTTTTGCTGAATGCGCTATGATATAAACGGAAATTTTATACCCAGCCGAAGACAGCATCCTTGCCAAAGCCAAGCCATCTCCCCCATTATTACCCATACCACAGATTATGGCTATTTTATGGTTTCTAGAAATCCTTTCGTGAAACCAGTAATAACATGCACGGGCGGCCCGCTCCATAAGGTCTATTGAGGCAATAGGCTCATGTGCAATGGTGAAGGCGTCAGCTTCGCGAATTTGAGAAACGGATAAGATCTTCATGTATTGCCATTATCTGGGGCAGCAGTTTTCTGTTGCCATCATTTAGTATAACAAAATCTGCCAATGGTATTTTTTGCTCATCAGGCCATTGGTTGTTCATGCGTTGTATGGTTTCTTGGTGAGACCAAGCACTTCTAGCCATGGCTCGCTCAATTCGCAACGATTCTGGTGCGGTTACTAAAATCGTTTTATCAAAACGCTTGTAGCCACCGGTTTCAAACAAAATAGCGGCTTCTTGCAACACATAAGGGGCTTGCTGTTGTTCTGCCCAAAACATAAAGGCCCGAGCTACGGCTGGATGAATAATGCCATTTACAATCTGTAATGCCTCTGGATTACCGAATATGATTTCAGCCAGTTTTTGACGATTTAATTTATTGTTGATATAAAGTGTTGTACCAAATTTCGCTTGCAGCTGCGCTTTTACTTCTGAATCTGTATCCGTTAATTTCTTGGCTTCATCATCTGCATAAAATACGGGAATACCTAAGGTTTCAAAAATTTTGGCCACCGTAGTTTTACCACTTCCTAAACCGCCTGTTAAGCCAACTTTTATCATTCCTTAAAGCGTAAATAGTCAACAGTTTGGGCTGTATTTCGCAAGAGAACCGCGTTGGGCACCATACAGGTAATATCTAGCTGTAAGCGCTTGCGTTGCGGATATTGTAGCAATTGATCAAAGTCGCAAAGCACAGAAACGGCATCTGCTGTAAGCAGGTGGTAATCGCGTAAAGCAATACGAAAGTGCAGTTTAACCTTAGAGGGGAAGATGCTGATATTTTCGCCTTTAGGCACATTGATCAGGGTTATGTTAGCCACAATTTCTTTTTCTGTAAACTGATCAACGGGGAGTGTATATAAAACCTGTTCTGGCTGAACCGTAAGCATTGGATGGTTCAATTTTACAGCCACAGGTACTTTTTGGTCGCGTTTTATGTCTTTTATAACCAGTGGCTCAGTAAACACTTGTTTTAGCGTGTCTAGATACATTTCTGGTCCGGCAACCGTAACATATGCAGGCGCTAGCTCATGGGTGTTATAGGCGCTGTAGCCCTTACTAAAGCTGGTGCTCACTTTTGATTTTACCGGTACTTTTTTACGCACCTTTTCGCTCATCTTTAAAAAGACTGTATCAGGCTCTAGCCTCAGCAGTGTGGTTTGCCCATCTAACTGGGCCTGTAATTCATCACGGTAAAGATTAGGCAACCAGTAATACACGTTTTTGTCGGTAGAAAGGCGTCTTACACTCCTCTTAACATCTAGAGGAAGCGGTTTTTCTGAGCGTAACGCATACCCCAACAAGCGAAAACCATACGAGGTTACCCGCAACTTAATCGCCTTTGTAGGCGCGTCAATTAAGATTTTATTGTTGGGGATGTTTTCATAAACAACCGGATAGGTAACTGTGCTAACGTAACCCGTCTTAGAGAGCTTTAAGAGAAACCAAAAAAATATCGCAATCACTAAAAATAGCACCCGAATCCAAAAATCACGGGTTTGTACAACACTTAAGATGCGTATGCGAATTCTCTTTACCACGCTATAAAAGTACATATCAAAAATGAACTTAATGCTTTTTGCTGCAACCAATCCTACTTCAAAAACTTTGGGTTACTTTGGTGTATGACAATAATCATATACCATTGTTAAAAACCAAACTACTTTCAAAACATCATTTTAAAAAACACGACAAAGACGGTTTTTTTAGAATGTTTTTCATCCTTCGTTTTAAGAATTGTTTGTTTCAATCTGAAAAAATAAAAGCCGTGAAAAAGTTAATTCCCGTTTTTCTAGCCATTAGCAGCCTCCTTTACGCCCTACCGGGGCAAGCACAGGGCATGCTTCAATCTGTTGTACCATCGCAGGCGCTACAAGGGCAAATGGTACAACTGGTTATTAAAGGTGAAAATACCACGTTTCAAACGGGTAACGTTACGGTAGATTTAGGGCCTGATATCACCATTACACAAATTGATGTGCGCACCAGTGCCACCCTTTTTGTGAGTGCCGAGATAGCTCCAAACGCCCAAACGGGTATGCGTGATGTGATGGTTATGAGCCAAGGTACCTCTGTGTTTTTACCCAATGGCTTTGAGGTGTTGCCCAACAGCGCCAATGCAGTTGTTGCGCTTCTTGAAATCAACCCTGTACAGGTCTTATATGCCTCAGATTTTGACCCTGATAATTTGGCCGGAGCTCCTGTATTATTTCGGGTAACCGTGCTTAACGACCAAAACGTACATACGTTAAAAACATATTTTCAACTTTTTTTAGAGGGGGAAGGTCTCGTGCTAACCGCCATAAAATCACACGGTGAGGTACAGCCAAGTGCGCTTTTAACATTTGATAACCGAGATTTTGACGAATTTGATTTTAACCAAGACAAACGTGAAGTGGCTGCCCAAATCTTTTCAACTGGAATATTACCCCCTGGCCGCTACACCTACCGCATAGAAGTGCGTGAAGGCAATAATGTTTTGGCAGAAACAGACGCGCAAATCACGCTATTAAATCAGTCTGGCGATGTTACACTCATTACACCTGGCACCGCCATAGATGAAGGTTATGCACCGGCTGTTGAAATTGCAGCGCAGCCTGTTTTTCAATGGATTTCTTCCGCAAATCAATTTGATCTCTTTCTATATGAAGTTGCAGATGGCGAGCGCAACACACAAGCCATTGTACAACAACTGCCTGTATTCCGAGAGTTTAATATCGCTGGTAACGCATTTGTATATCCCCTATCAGCAGAGCCTTTGCAACAAGGTAAAACCTATGCATGGCAATTGCGGGCCTATTTTAATAATGCCACAGGTAACGGGTACTTTGATAGTCCGCTATTTTGGTTTACATATAATGCCACCCAAACCGGCACCTTGTTAATAGGCAGCATAGAAATCATACCCGAAATTCTGGATATGGAAACCAATGCTTTTTACCGTTTTGATGTTATCGTTAAAGACATAGAGGGTAACATCTTAGACGTTAAACCCTCATGGACCGTACTCCCTGACGAATCATTTGGAACCATTACCGCAGATGGTGCATTTAAAGCGGGAAAAAATCCGCGTATGGGTGCTGTACAAGCCACTTATGGTGATCATTCTACCCACTGCCTTATCAATTTAGAATTTGACGGATTTGAATTTCAAATCTTGGATTTGATTTTTAGAAATGCCACTCGAAAAGTATATACACCTAACGCGCCATAAATAAAAGATATGTCTAACTGGTTTATCATCACAAAAGGCAAGGCCTCATCATCTATTAATGGTAGCTATGCCAAGTGTCTTTTACAAATAAATGCTCATCGCTGTGCAACGCCTGTTTCTTTAACACCCTAAACAAAAGCAAAATGAAAAGCAATAAATCCCTTCTTTCTATTGCCACTTTTTTAATAGCGCTACTGTGCAGCAGTAACGTACACGGGCAAGAAGCGCTGTACATTAGTACACAAACGGGCGCCTATACCATTATTGAAGGTACTGGCACGGCATCAACAGACGATAACGAATCTGGTAGTTGTTCTTGTAGCAGCTCTGGCCCCATTAAATATGATATTTCACCAACAAGCATTGGCATCAGTAGCACAGAAACAGTAACGGGTTACGTGCACCCTGATCCGAATGCAGCACCAGCAGCGGGCACTTCTGCAGATGCATCAATTACATGTGACTGTTCTTGGAATTGGTTAACCTGGAATGAAGACACCGAAGAAAAAGACAAACAAATGTCTGGCAGTTACAGCGAAACACGAGATTTTCCAGTTTATAGCATTCAAATTGTATTGCCAGAAACAATGCCATGTAACTGCGGAAGTTTTGAATTGTACTACACCAGCGTTTTTCCTGAAGGTGGTACAGTAACATGGGAAACGCCTTGGGGCGATGAAACGGGAAATTACATCACCCATGAATATGATGAAGCGTATAAAGACCGCATTGTAACTGCCACTTACACCATTGGTGGAATAACCTACTCTGCGAGCAGCGTGCTTACTTGCCAAGAACCTTACATGGAAGTAACCGTTGGTGATTGCGATGGTTATAAAGCTGCCGTAGACGTAGAGGTGGATGAGAACTGCGGCGATATTACTTGGTCTGGCTATGGCACTGAAAATTGCGATGGCGCACATTGTGACGTAAACGTTTCTCCAAATATTTCAGAAGAAAATCAAAAAGTTACAGTTACTTATACAGACCTATGCAATCAATCTACCTCTAAAACAGTAGAAATAGGCATGGCACAGTTAGAAGGACTTACATTGCCACTTTGTGCTACTGCAGATCCTGAAACCCCAATTTACACGCGGAGCATTGCAAAACTCAATTTTTCTGATGGATGCGAACCCAATGTTACCTTTAATCCGGTTGAGTTAACCATTTCTGAAGGCGTAATGGAGGAAGTTGTTTCTGTAACCGCCTCAGAAGGCGACCGGTCTTATACTGCCAATATCACCTTAGTGAATCCAGAAGTTACCATTGGCTCTGATGATGTTAACGCCATTGTTGATGCACTGGGGGTATTCTCTGAAATATCTGAAATGATTAATGAGGCTAATGAGCTTATTGGTGGCGTTACGCCTGGTTTTTCTTTTGAAATAGAAACCACCATGCCAAGCGCAGAACAATTAAAAGAGAGTATCAGCGTAGCCTTAAATAGAAACTGCTGTATTGTTAATGACACAGAAGAATTGGTTGATGGCGTTAAAGTTGGTATAGGTGTAAGTGGTGGCATCTCCATAAGCGGCACCATGCCCATTGTTGTGCCCCCTATTCCACCCGTTATTGCCTATGTAGAAGTTGGGCTTGGTATGGGGGTAGATGCAAGCGTGTCTCTTGAGGGCGAAGCCAAATGTCCACCATTAAGCGTTTGCGGCAACATCTCTGTATCTTCTCATGGTTCTGCCTCAGGCTCCATAAAAATCTTAGCTGGTTTGGCATCAGGTACTGTTTCTGCTGATCTCAATCTCGTTTCTGGTTCTGGTACGGTTTGCGTAACCTATGCCCCGCTAGATGGCACTGTTAGTGGCGAATTAACTTTAGGCGGACTAACCTTAAATGCCCAAGTATGTGCTGGCATTAGCTTCTTTGAGCACTGCTTTCCAAGTGATGGCCCAGCAAGCGTAACCATTTGGAACGGCTACACCATCCAAATTCAATAGACTATAATCGCAAAATAGCATTAAAATGAAAAGCACCATAACGTTTATCCTCGCGCTTACAACTGCAATTACCAGTGTTGTTTACGCACAAACCATCCCCGCATACAACGCGCAGAATTTAACGCTGCAAGTACCAATAGAAATGATGGGCACTGTGCCAGACTCCACATTTCTAGTAAATGATTATTACACCTATCAGGTTACGGGTATGAACTTGATGAATGCACCAATTTTATTGCCCTCTGTACAATTGGGTTTTGATGGCAGGGCTACGCGTAACAATCCGTTTGGGGTAATTGCCCAATTTTGGTATGGCTATCAAACAGGAGATGTTTCTATGCTCCGTAACTTGCTTACCGAAAGTGGCAATGCGCAACTTGACGACAAGAATTTTTTTGATAATTTCTCAGAAAAAAGCGCCGCCACAAGTACGATTGACTCTATTTGGGTTGTTGCTGCTATTGCTCTTGAAGACGGAATAATGGTTTTTACAAAAAATAAAACCTTCGGTATAGAACGCAACTTTTTACGTGAAATTAATGGCAACTATTTTATTGAGCCTTTTTCATCAGACACCTATAACAGGTTTATACAAAACTTTACGCTTTACCTATTTTACAGCCCTGAGGCCTTTAAAAGACCAACAAACATTGTGGTGAATGATAGTGTATCCATCGGACAGAAAACCACATTTGCCGCGCGTTTATCAACAACCGGCAGTTATTTGGTTATCGCGCGAAGCGCAGACGTAACCAAGCCTATCATTGCACAAGTAAAAGACAACTCACCTGTAGACAGAAATGACAGATCACAGCGCGTAGAATTTCCGATTACGTTGAGCTATTTTTTACCAAAGGGAGAAAATGAGGTGTATATCATAGAGTCTAATTATCCCATCTCCTTTATTACACAGCGCTTTATTGACAATGCGCAACTGCGCACCGTTAAGGTAAAATAACACTAAAGCACTGCCGTAAATAGCGTCACATTTTATCGCTCATGTAAATTTAACGTATGATGAACAGCATTAAAATAAATCTCGCACGTTTCCTCATTGGTCTGTTTTTAGGCTATCATGCAACGGCTATTGCCCAAGAAAACTATGCGGTAATCTCCCCAGAAGTTAATCAGCCCGTAACTTCTGGTAAGCTGCTCATCATTATTCAATTACCAGAAAACAACAGCTTTAAGGCCGATGAATTCATGCTGGTATTAGATGGCAAACAAGATTTAACAGAACGTACAATGCTCCGTAAAAACTTGCTTTCTGCCATTTATTCAGAACCACTTGCAGGCGGCAGGCATACTATTGAATTACTTGCTAGAGGTAAACAAGGAAAGGAACCTACCTTGCTTGTAGAAACCTTTTTTACCGTAAAATCAGGAGAATTAGCAGCAACGGCCCCATCGCCTATGCGCAAAAAGGTGAGTAAAAAGAAACCCTTCCTCTCTGGCTCAATTTCATTTGCAACGTCTGATGCAGACATATCTGGTTCTGGCGCGGCCTTACGGCAAGAACCCGCATCAGTACGCGAAGTAGGAATAAATCTTTCTTTAAGAGTTGGCAAAGGTGAAATACCGATTAAAGGATTTTACACCACCAACGCCCAAGGAAGATTTAGCTATAGAAATACATTTTCTATCGGCTACAAAAAAAATGGCTTTTCATTGACTTATGGAGATCATTTTATCAATCAAGACCGCTTTACGTTTTCTGGCATTCGTGTAAGGGGCATATATTTAGATACTTATGTGCCCAATACCAAAAAGGTGAAATTGCGCTTTATGTATGGCAAAAACACAGAAGCCAATACAGTTGCAAATACCTTTCCTCTAGCGCCAGACTCTGCCAATGCCATATTTCAAGGTGCAATGCCCGTTTATGAACGCGATTATTACATGATTCAGTTTCATGTTATTCACAGTAAATATGGTTATGGCAAGTTTGGTTTGGTGCGGGTGCGAGATATTGTGGGCGAAGCCCGAATTGCTGGTATTAATCCACAAGATAATGTTTCCATTCACTGGGAAAAATACATACCTATTAAACAAAATCGTGGTTTTGTGCGCATTAATGCCGCAATGGCCTTTACCTCTCTTAACAATACGCAAGGCGGTGAAGATGCCTTCAACTTTCTCATTCGCTTAAACGCTTCTACCGTTCCGCTAACATTTAAAGAAGCCCCGCAATGTGCTTTTGGCTTGGCCACAAGCATACCCATTACAAAACACAACGATTTATTAATTGAAGGCAAGCGCATCGGTGCATCATATTACGCCCTTGCAAATCCGTTTATGTTAAACAACCGACAAATGGTGAACATCGGTGATCGGATTCGCCTGTTTAAAAATCGCTTTTCGCTTCACGTATTTTATGATTACATGATTGATAATTTGGGTGGCCAGCGTCCGCAAACGCGCGAAAATTCTTCTATACGCGGAGGCGCAACACTACGCCTTAATAACACCCTGCCAACCGTTTCTCTTGGCTATCGGTATTTTTTGGGCAATACGTTCAGCAATTTGCAAGACAACTATAACGTACAAAACACCAATTGGTACGGAAGTTTAAACTACACGCTCCGCCTTGATGCTTTGTCATTTCAGCTTTCTGTGGCCCGCAATGACATGAATGTACTTTCTGAAGTTTTAGTTAACATGCAACAAGCCACCAACAGCCTATCCCTCTCTGCCAGTTACCAAAATACCACGGGCATCACCTTACAGGGCGTACAAACTAACTTGATTTATAACGAAATCACACAACCACAAGACTTTCTAAGTGCACAAGTTTGGTACAGAATAAAGCGCCCTGATATCAGGTTTAGGATGATTTATATGAATAGCACTATGCAAAATATGGCCTTAGGCAAAGAGCGTAGAACGGGCGTTCAAGGCAATATAGATTTCGGCATCCGGCGCTTTTTAAATTTGGGCCTGCAAGCAGGCTACATGCCTTTTAACTCATTTGATGATAACCGCTCTTACTTAGAACGTTTTGTTCGCGTAAGCGGAACTCTCCTTTTTTAAGCATTAAATGTTAAGGAGGAGATAGAACTTCAAGCTAAAGCGGCCTCATTTTGTTGCTGCCAATGGCGCACACGCGGATTCATAACTGCAAACCATAATGGCGGAATGGCCGCTAAGAGCATCATTCCCGGATAGCCTGTTGGCATTTGTGGACTGTGGTCATAATGGTCTAAAAGCTGATATTTCTTGGCCGCTTGGTAATGATGATCACTATGCCTACTGAGCTCAAACAACAAAAGACGACCAATGGTATGGTTACTATTCCAGCTATGTGTGGGGTTGGTGGTTTCATAGCGCAAGGCTGATATGCGTTTACGTTGTAAACCGTAATGCTCTATGTAATTTACCGTTTCTAACAATAAAAAGCCCATACATGCAGCACCAATAAAATATAATGCAGCGGTGCTACTCACGGCAAAAGCGATTAATGCAACAAAGCAAATTTGAATAACCTGAAACTGAAGCATTTCATTAGTGTAATGCACGGGAGAAAGCTTTTTGCGTTTTAAACGCTGCGCCTCTAAGCGCCAGGCAGAAAAATATCCTTGCCAAACACTGCGCATCCAAAACACCGGAAGCCACTCATTAAAGCGTGCAGAACTTGGGTCTTCTGGTGTGCTCACATTTTTGTGATGCCCACGGTTGTGCTCTATGAAGAAATGCATGTACAATGAAGACATCAACAATGCCTTAGCTAAAAACTGTTCGCCTTTTTTAGGCCTATGCCCAAGCTCATGGGCAACGTTTATGCCTAATACGCCACACATCATACCCATTGCGGTGATGCGGCCCACCAAATCAAATGTTGCTAAAGGCTGCGCTGAAATAGCCTGCAAAAACCAAATTAAAAACCCAAATTGTATTGGTACAATAATGTAAAGCATCCAATCATATAAGGTATCAGACTGTCGGTGCACAGCTTCTTCTGTACTGGCATTTTTTGGGTTTGGCGAAAAGAAGAACTCTAATAAAGGGATGATGCCAAACGCATAAATCAGAGGCAAATAGGTAAGCCATCCTGTTACTAAAAAACTTACAGCCACCGTTACGGGTAGCGTTAGCACCATCAAATATTTGAATGCATGTAGTTTTTTCATACCCTCAAATTTTTAAAACTGATTTAACATATGCAAGCGCATTAAAAAATCATACAAATTGCCTGGCCAAAAAGTTCTCATACTACATCATATTGGCTCAAAGCAAATAAGAATAACCCTATGGGTGCGAAAAAATATTTTTAAACCTTAAATAGGTAGAAAAACGCAAAATTGAAAGCGTTTAGGTAGCGCTTAATCGGTGCGTTAAAAGCGGGTGACAATTCTTGATCAAACTTCATCAAGAACAACATTTTGTTTTTTTGATTGATGTCGTTCATCCAACCAAATTGCAATCGTATACCAGTTTTTAGCTGATCTCGCACTGCAAAATTGGGCTTACTGTCGTTAGCCTCATCGCCTACCCAGCGCACATTGGCATTCAATACTTTAGAAAACTGCAAGCCCGCACCAGCAAACACGTGCCAATCTTGGGCATCTGAGGTTTTGATAATGTAATTACATATTAAAGGCGTATTTAACTGCACAAAAGACTGCACCATTTCTAATGCTGAAGACACTTCTCCAAAGGTTAAATCTGCTTGCAATTCGCCAGGATAATTTTCTGTGAGTTGCGTACTGTAACCATTGGTCTGTACAGCAATGGCCGCTTGAAAAAACCAACGTTGACCAACAAAATGCGTATAAGTAATGCCACCGCCAGCGCTAAAAGTGGGCTGTTCTAAAACATTATATGTGGCATTTAAAATCGGAAATTCGCTGGTTAAATATCTATAACTCCCCCCTACTTCGGCACTTATGCCCATAAAACCTTGTGCCCAACTAAAGGTAAACTGCCCTATGGCAAACAGCGTTATTAATGCTTTATTTGAACATTGAAAACACATAGACATGAAATTACAAGAGTCTCGCATTTTAATTACTGGTGGAAGTAGCGGTTTGGGCAAAGAAATGGCCGCCCTTTTTAAACAACACGGAGCTAAGGTACTAATTACAGGCCGCGATGCAGAAAAAGTTACGCGCGTTGCTGCAGAGCTCGGGGTGTATGGTATTGCCGCTGATGTTGCTGATGAGGCAGACATTGCCAAAACATTTACCGCTGTTCAAGAAAAGCTTGGTGGCTTAGATGTGTTGATTAATAATGCTGGTTTTGGTGAATTTGCACCAATAGATGCCATTACTCTCGACCAATTTGAGCGCGTTTTTAGAACCAATGTTTTTGGTGCCGCACTCATGGGCAGAGAAGCTGCAAAAATTTTTAAGCAACAAAAATCTGGAAACATCATCAATATAAGTAGCTCTGCTGGGCGAAAAGGGTTTGCTAATGGCAGCGTATATGCTGCTAGCAAATTTGCCGTTAGCGGACTAACTGAGTGCTGGCGTGAAGAGTTGCGCAGGTACAATGTTAGAGTTATGCAAGTTAACCCAAGCGCTGTACCCACAGCCTTTAATGTACAAGACCGCAGTGAAAAGCCTTTGGTTGATAACATGCTTACACCAACAGAAATAGCACATGCCATTAAGGGTATGCTAGAAATGGCAGACCGTGGATTTATTACAGAGTTGAGCGTTTGGGCAACCAATCCTTTCTAACTGGGGCGCTTTGCCTAAATAATGCTAATTTGGTCACAATAGATTTTATTCACCTAAGGGTATGACCGCAACCATTATCATTGCCACCAGCATCTTGCTTTTAGTGGCTTATTTGTTTGATTTAACCGCGGCTAAAACCAAAATTCCCTCTGTAATTTTACTACTAGCACTGGGGTATTTGGTAAGTCATGGTGCTACCTGGTTAGGCTTTGAAATGCCTGATTTGGGAAGAGTATTGCCTGTTTTTGCAACACTCGGTTTGATTCTTATCGTGCTAGAAGGCTCGCTAGAGCTAGAACTTAACAAGAGTAAAATCGGGTTAATTGCTAAATCGCTTTTTGGTGCACTGCTCGGTATGTTTGCTTTGGCCTTTGGTCTTGCGTGGCTGTTTAATTACCTCTATGAAATTGAAATCGCGAAAGGCCTAATCAATGCCATTCCGCTGTGCGTTATTAGCAGTGCCATTGCCATACCTACGGTACGCAACCTAAAAGCTAATATTAGAGAATTCGCCATTTATGAAAGTAGCTTAAGCGATATCATCGGAGTAATCTTTTTCAACTTCATGGTATTTAATGAGGTATATAATGTGCAGTCTTTTAGTCATTTTGGTCTTGAGCTGGTTTTGATTTTAGCCATTAGCGCCACAAGTACCGTGGCGTTGGCTTGGCTGTTAAACCGCATAGATCATCATATAAAATTTGTGCCGATTGTGCTGCTCATCATCATCATTTATGAAGTGCTTAAAGAATATCACCTGCCCTCGCTCATCTTTATTTTAATATTTGGGCTATTTCTTGGCAATTTAGACGAAATCAGCAATAACAGGTTTATTAAAAAGCTCAAGCCCGATTCTCTCAATAAGGAAGTTACGCGCTTTAAGAACCTCATTACCGAGGGTACATTCTTAATTCGCGCCATGTTCTTTCTCATCTTTGGCTATCAAATAGAAACTTCAGATATTATCAGCACAGATACCTTGGCACTTTCTATTGCTATTGTTATTGGTATTTATACCATTAGGTTGTTACAGCTCGTTATTTCAAACTTGCCTTTATTCCCCCTATTATTTGTAGCGCCAAGAGGGTTGATTACCATTTTGTTATTTATCTCAATTATGCCAGAAGACACCATACCTATTGTAAATAACTCTTTAATTACCAAAATAATTATAGAAACGGCCTTGATTATGATGTTTGGCATGATGGTTAATCCAACAAAAAAAGCAGACCATTTTGACGATGACGATGATAATCTAGGTGATTTGCCTAACGCTGATCATATAAAAGCGGATATACCAAAAGCATAAAGCGCGCCTTATTAATCATGAATAAACATCATCGTTTTGTAGTGGCTACCTGCATATTTATGGCCGTAAAATTTTCGGCAGCAGCGCAAAGCCTTATTATTTGTTTTGATGAAAAGTGCGAAGTTGTTATAAAGGGCAACACCAATGTTGCGCCTTACCAATGCAGCCTAAACCAGCTTCCGGCATTTGACACTCTTGATGTTTACAGTTACACCAAAGACGATCTATTTTATCTAGAAAATGCCATTATAAAGCTGCCGGCACAAAGTTTTTTCTGCGACAATAAAATGATGACGGATGATTTTCTAGAGGCGCTAAAGGCCGATGTCTTTCCGCATGTAAGCTTAGAATTTACCTACTTTAAATTGAAGCAACCGTTGGCGCATATGCCGCTACAAAAGAATATACCCGTAAAATTTTATGTCACCATTGCTGGGGTTAAAAAAGCCTTTTACAGCACGTATGATGAAATTCGGTTAGAGGATAACATTCTCTTTTTATCTGGAAATATCAGTATTAGCATGGGCGACTTTAACATCACGCCACCATCTGCACTCTTTGGCGCAATACGGGTAAGCGATAAAATCAAGATGCAATTTAACGTACGTTTTTGCATCAGCAACTAAACAAGAAACCCCCGCCATCTTGCGATAACGGGGGATTTCCCTTCCTATCATGAGCGTTTAGGACACTTAGAAACCAATCACTGCTTCAAGTACGATGCCATCAAAGGTTGCACCCTTGCGATATTCCACGGGCGCTCCGCGGTTTGTTAAAATGCTCCAGTTGTCATCATAGCTTTGGTTTACATATTCAAGCTTAACTAACACATTTCTTGTAAAGAACCAACCTGCACCAACATTTAGGCGAGATACGGTTAGCGCTTCTGGTGCATCTTGCGCCACACCAGCTTCATTTACAGATGCATAGGCATTGTTTCCAGTAACGGTGTTGTATCGGCCGCCTACAAAAAACTGATCCCAAGCACCAAAGCGATAAATAAGTTCTGCACCTAACTGGGTGTAATTGCCAGCTTCCCACACTTCAGAACCTTTAGGATTTTCAGCGCCTGAGGCATTACCCATTGCCCTTTCAAACACACCAAAGAATTCAAATCCTTGATATTTTACGAATGGGTTTACTTGTATAGCCATTAGCTGTCTGAAATTAGGGTCTATTCTACCAGAAAAATCGTTGGCATACGTTGCATTTGTAGAATCTGTAAATGTTAAAACATTGTAATAACGGGCACCAGCGCGATCACCTGCATATAATCTGTAGCCTTGATTCCAATCGCTTGAATTATACAAAGACGCTGTTAAACGCACGCGGAGGTCATCATTAATTTGATTGTCCCAACCGGCCTTAACCCAAAAGCTTGGCTTTACTTTTACGTAATCGTCTGTTGCTGTTGTTGAATTATCAGGGCTACGCAAAACTGTTGGATTTAGGATACCCGTACCAATACCACCAATAACTATAAAGTTACCTGGAAAAGCTTGCACTTCCATAAATGGCTCAACCGTGTTGTTATCCATTAAATAGTTGCCAACAAAAGGATTGTAAATGGCCATTGCATTGTCAGATCTACGAAAAACAGCATCGCCATAAGAGAAGTTATCTACACCCGCTTTAAGGGTGAAGATGTCCATGATACCTTCTGCAAAGCCTTCTTTAATAAAATCTAAACGGTCAATTTGGATATATCCACCTTTAACCCAAGCTTCATTGTGGTGGCGTGCGCTTAAATATGAACGTAAATGAACACGCATACCATCTGCCAATTGTGCATCAATATTCAAGTTAGCCGTAGGTAAGTTTACACTATTACCCAATAGCTTCATGCTATATGGCGAATTGGTCATGTTGGCTTCTTGCTTGATTAATTGGTATTGTAGTGCAAAATCGCCACCAACACGAATTTTGAAGCCATCAAAAGCCACATCATTGTTTTTCTTTCCGGTTTCAAAAACATTCAGCCCATCATAACCGGGTAGCCGATAGTATTGCAGATCAGGCTGAATACCTTGGGCGAAGGCAGTGATGGCAAAAGCCGCCATTGCTGCAAATAATCCTGTTTTCTTAATTGAAGTTCTCATACATTCTAAGGATTTGTTGATACTTATTTGAGTTGTTAATTGAATACGAGGTTAAAGCGGATAGTTAGGTCATTGCCCGTTGTCATGGCACCTAGCATAGCTGTTGGAGGCGTAATACCATAATCTGTCATTTTCATTTTGTAGCTGCCTTTTAAAATCAACTTGCCACCAGAAACGGTATATACACTGGTAATGGTAACGGCATTAGACTTGCCGTTTATAGTTAATGATCCTGTACAGAGTACTTTGTTGCCAGAAATAGATGCGCTCTTAAGATTAAATGTAATGGTTGGATGTTTATCCGCATTCATGGCGCTATACGTGTTTTTATCCATCGTACTCTTTCCACTTTTTATGGCGCGTACAGGAATAGATATTTGCATAGACTTGATTTCTTTGAGCGCTGAACCTGCAAGCGTAGCATGGCATGAACCAGAAATAGTTTCAACATTTTCTGTCCAGTCATGCACATTACTAGTACCATCAATTTCTATTGAACTGGCACCATTATTTACCCTTAATTGGGCAAAAAGCGAGGAAACTGTAAAAAGGAATGCGAGTGTAATTTGTATTGGCCTCATGGTGTATCTTTATTTTACGCCACGAAAGTAGATGTGCCAATAGGTGTGATTAATGAGAAGTATCACCCAGATACGTGATAATTGTCACATTTTTTCTGAGCTACTTTTATCAAGCTAATGAAATGCCGAAAAAACTTTAACGCGCTATTGCAAATTGCGCACAAGATTTTGATTTATATCGCCTTAAAAACAAGTGTGAAGCGGATTTCTACCTTTTCTTCTACAGACAATGTGCCCAGTAAGGCTTTTGGGGGGGCTATGTTATAGTCAGACATGTTTACTTCATGCGTGCCCATAAATGACACAGAATTGTTGGTGAAGGAATATGTGGTTGTTATAGATACCTCTTTAGACGCACCTGCAATGGTTAGCATACCTCTAAAAACGGCCAGACCATTATCTAGTGTTATCTGCTTGGCTAAAAATGTAATTTCTGGATGATCTTTTTCTTTTAATGCCTCGTAGGTATCTGTGGCCATCCCTTTTCTTGGAGCCTTGATGCTGGTAACTGGAATCTGAAGTTCTAATCCGCTTATGCCAGTAAGCACTTTACCACTATAAAAAGCCACCAAAGAGCCTTTAAACTGTGTTACTTCTTCTTCCCAAGTGCTGTAATTTGTTTCTCCTGAAATATACATTTCGCTGGCCGCGATGTTAATACGGAAAGATTGGGCGCTACTCGCACTAACCACAAAAACAAAAAATACAGAAATAAGACCTTTCATAACCTAAGATTTGATGGAGAAATAACCCGATTATCGCGCCCGATGTTTACCACCGCATTAAAGCACTGGCCCATGTAAAGCCAGAACCGAAGGCCGCCAAACAAACCAAATCGCCCTTTTTAATTTTGCCTTCTTGCAGGGCTTCGCTAAGTGCTATTGGTATAGAAGCCGCGGTGGTATTGCCATAACGCATAATATTATTGTACACCTGCGCTTCGGTAAGGCCCATTTTTTTCTGAATAAACTGGCTAATTCTAAGGTTTGCTTGGTGCGGAATAAGCATATCGATTTGATCAGGCGTATGGTTGTTGGCCTGTAATGCCTCCATAATCACTTCTGCAAATCGGGTTACGGCATGTTTAAAAACAAAATTTCCGTTCATATAAGGGAAGTAGCTCGTATCCTCCGGATCATTCGCTTCCATTATTTTATTCACCCACCTATTGGTGGCTGGCCCTATGAGGCATAATTCTTCAGCATACTGGCCTTCACTATGTAAATGGGTAGACAAAATGCCTCTATTTTCTTCTTGGCTGCGTTGCACAATAGCTGCTCCGGCACCATCTCCAAAAATCACCGTTACGCCCCTACCTCGTGTAGAACGCTCTAATCCGCCACTATGCTGTTCTGCGCCAATCACCAAGATTGTTTTGTACATGCCACTCTTGATGTATTGATCTGCCACAGAAAGGGCATAAACAAAGCCAGAGCATTGGTTGCGAACATCTAGAGCGCCAACTTCGCGAATGCCTAAATCGCGCTGCACCAATACACCCGGGCCAGGGAAATAATAATCTGGGCTCAATGTTGCGAATATGATAAAGTCTATATCGTCTGCTGTAATACCTGCATTTTCAATGGCCATACGTGCGGCCTTCACACCCATCGCGCTGGTGGTATTACCATCTCCTTCAACAACCCATCTACGCTCTTTTATACCAGTACGCTCAGTAATCCAAGCGTCATTGGTTTCCATAAAGGCTGATAAATCATCATTGGTTACAACGTTTTCTGGTACAAAATGACCAACCCCAGCAATAATAGAACTGAACATAGCTTTTACTTTTTGCAATTGCACGAATGTAACGGATAAACCACTTTAACCAAATAAAGGTTTCTTAATGTTTTGCATGACATAGCACGTTTGTCAGGTTGCTGACAATCTTTCAGCCAGAAATCGGCTGGCATAACCTTTGACCTGTTGGCCTCGAACTAAAAATTTTATAAAAATGGCTACTGGAAAAATTAATGTTACAGCAGACAACATTTTCCCCATTATCAAAAAGTTTCTTTACTCTGATCATGAAATATTTCTGCGTGAGTTAATAAGCAACGCAGTAGATGCCACCCAAAAGTTACAAACGCTTAGCCGTATTGGTGAGGCCAAAGGAGAATTAGGCGATGTAACGATACAGGTAGAAATCAATGCCAAGAAGAAAACGCTAACCATTCGCGACCGTGGTATAGGTATGACCGCTGCTGAGGTTGAGAAATATATAAACCAAGTGGCTTTTTCTGGTGCAGAAGAATTCTTGAAAAAGTATGAAGGCAAGCTTGATGGCAAAGGCATCATTGGGCATTTTGGTTTGGGTTTTTACAGCAGCTTTATGGTTGCCAAGCAGGTAGAAATAAAAACCAAAAGCTTTACCCAATCTGAGGAAGAAAACGGTGCACATTGGCGTTGTACCGGCAGCCCAGAGTTTGATTTAACAGAGGTTAAGAAAAAAGACCGCGGCACAGAAATTATTCTTCATATCGCAGATGATAGCGAAGAGTTCTTAGAAGAAAGTCGCATACGCGAACTTTTAAACAAGTACGCCAAGTTTATGCCTATCCCTATTCAATTTGGAGAGAAGGAAGAAAAAATAAACGTGGCCAAAGAAGGCGAAAAGGAAAAATTAAAAACCAAAAAGGTTCCTGATATTATAAATAACCCAGAACCAGCTTGGGTTAAAAAGCCCTCTGAACTCACAGATGAAGACTATCAAAAATTCTATAGCGAGTTATATCCTTTTACTTTTGATAAACCGCTATTTCATATCCACCTAAATGTAGATTATCCTTTTAACCTGACTGGGGTTTTATTCTTCCCTAAAATAAAGCCCAACGTTGAGCCTCAACGCAATAAAATCCAATTATATCAGCAGCAAGTTTTTGTTACAGATAGCGTAGAGGGCATTGTTCCTGATTTCCTCACCCTACTACACGGTGTGCTTGATAGCCCTGATATTCCATTAAATGTTAGTCGCAGCTACTTGCAGGCAGATGGTGCCGTTAAGAAAATTAGCAGCCACATCACCAAAAAGGTAGCCGACAAGCTAGAAGAGATGTTTAAGAATGATCGCGAAGACTTCCAGAAAAAATGGAATGACATGAAGGTGATCATTGAATACGGCATGCTTACCGATGAGAAGTTTTATGAGCGCGCACAAAAATTTGCCCTCTATCAAAGTACAGATGGCTCTTTTTACACATTAGAAGAATACATCGAAAAAGTAAAAGAAGCGCAAACGGATAAAGACAAGAATACCATCATTCTTTATGCAGCGCACAAAGAAGGCCAACACGCCTACATAGAAAAGGCAAACAACCGCGGTTATGATGTTTTGCTTTTAGATAGCCCGCTAACAGGCCACTTGCTTCAAAAAATTGAAGGTGAGAAAAACACTGTGAAGTTTGCGCGTGTAGACAGCGATTTAATAGATAACCTCATTAAAAAAGACGATAACCGTGTTAGTGCTTTGAGCGATAAAGACAAAGAGAATCTTAAAGCAGCGGTAGAGGCAGTAACCACAGAAGGCAAGTTTACAGTGCGCTTAGAAGATATGGACAGCGCAGATGCACCTTTTGTAATTACCGTGCCTGAGTTTATGCGCAGAATGAAAGAAATGAGCATGACCGGTGGCGGTATGTTTGGTATGTCTGATATGCCCGAGATGTATGATTTAGTGGTGAATAGCAATCACCCACTGAGCAACCGCATCTTAAACGAAGGGGATACTGAAGTTAAGAACAGTCTTATTAGTCAGGCGTTAGACCTTGCCAAATTGCAGCAAAACCTGCTACATGGCGAGGAGCTTACGAAGTTTGTAAAACGCAGTTATGCCAAGCTAGAGGAAGTTTAGGAACTGGCATTTATCACAACTAAAAAGGGTCGCGGCAAAGTAGCTGCGACCCTTTTTTCTTTTGACTTGTTTACACTTACCTCGTTCTAAGAAAGAACCACTCATAAAAATATATTATCCCATTGAAGTACTTAAGTAGCGTAACAAGTCTGTAGTAGTCACAATTCCGAGCAATTCTTTTCCATCAACCACCGGCAGCGCATGAAAATCCATCCGTGTTAAAACATCGCAAGCATCGCCAACAGTTGCCGTTTTTTGAATACAAAATGGATCTCTAACCATTACTTGTTCCAACGTTAAAAAGTTATAAATCGGCACGTCATCTTCTGCCTCAGCATCAACTTCAGCAAAACTTGAGGTGTAACTCAGGCGCTGCAAATCAGTTAAGCTAACCATGCCCAAAATCCTTCCCCCTTCTACAATGGGTATGTGCCTGATATGCTTTTTTTTCATGATGTGTTCAACTTCGGCCAAAGATGTATTTACCGCTACAGTATGCACTTGGCTTGTCATTATATGGGTTATGGGCACATGCGTCTTCATTGCATTTACAATTTTTGATTGCATGAAGGTCTTCTTTAAATGCCATTAAAAACACGATAATTATCAGTTTTACAGATTAAGGTTTTTTCTTTGCCCAAGAAACCTTTGGTCATTAAAGAGTGTCTATCCAGGTAAACAATAATAAACGCAAACACCATGAAAAACTTTCTGCTCTTAGCAACCCTCTTAGCCACATCCTTACTTTCTTTTGGTCAAGTAAAAAAAGACTTCCACAACTTAACGTTTAACAGCGTAGAAGTATCTGGCGCTTTTAATGTGTACTTACGCATGGGCGATGCCCCTGATGTTACAGTTGTTGCAGACGAAGACCTTATTGACCGCATTGAGGTAGATGTAATTAATGATGTGCTTGAAATTGAACTTGAGCAAGACTGGTGGAATTGGGCAAAGCAAAATGGGGATGTTGATATTTACATCACCCTTAAAACTGTAAAAAGCCTATCATTTAGTGGCGCGTGTGTTGTGTCTAGTAAAAACACGCTGCGTGGCACTACATTATCTCTAGAAACCAGTGGCGCTTGTAAAATAGACACCAAATTGGCCTTTAATACTTTGGATGTTGATGTATCTGGTGCAAGCAAACTTACTTTTAGCGGAACATGTAAAAAAGTTAATGTTGATGCCTCTGGCGCATGTGCCATTTATGCTGCACCTTTGCAAACTGAATCTATGCGCCTTGAGGTTTCTGGCGCTTCTAAAGCTGAAGTCTGGGCTACCAAAACACTACACATTGAGGCCTCTGGCGCCTGCAAAGTGTCTTACAAGGGTAATCCAGAAGTTACGCAAGAAGTATCTGGCGCCTCAAGCATTGTTAAAATGTAATATTGATGAATACTGCTACTGCTGTAGACCCTGCCTTGATAGAAAAGGCCAAATTATGGCTCGGGCCAACTTTTGATGATGAAACCAAAGCCGCTGTGCAATCTCTTTTAGACAGCAATCCGAAGGAATTAGTTGAATCTTTTTACACCGATTTAGATTTTGGTACCGGAGGTCTGCGCGGCATCATGGGGGTTGGCAGCAACCGCATTAACAAATACACACTAGGCCAGGCTACGCAGGGATTGAGCAATTACTTGCACGAGCAATTTCCGAATACAACCATTAAAGTGGCTATTGCACATGACAGCCGCAACAATAGCAAAAGCTTTGCACGGCAAGTAGCAGAAGTACTCTCTGCCAACGGCATTCACGCATATTTATTCTCAGACTTACGGCCAACGCCAGAACTGAGTTATGCCATTCGTTATTTAGGCTGCATGAGCGGTATTGTGCTTACGGCAAGTCATAACCCAAAAGAGTACAACGGCTATAAAGTTTACTGGAATGATGGTGCACAATTGGTACCCCCGCACGATAAGGCAGTAATTGCCCATGTGCGCAAGGTTGCCTTTGCCGATATTGCTTTTACGCCAAATAATGATTTAATCACGTATATAGACAAAGAAATAGATGAAGCATATCTGGCTGAAATTAGCAAGCAATCACAAAGTGATCTCGGCAAACGTGATTTAAAAGTGGTTTTTACCGCGCTGCACGGCACAAGCATCACCCTACTGCCCGAAGCCTTAAAACGCAGTGGCTTTAGCCAAGTGAGCATTGTAGAAGAACAGGCTACACCAGATGGCAACTTCCCAACGGTAGTTAGCCCAAACCCAGAAGAAGCCGCAGCCTTAGAATTGGCTGTAGCTAAAGCTGAAGCAGAACATGCAGACATTGTTATTGGCTGCGACCCAGATTCAGACCGTGTGGGCATAGCTGTACGCGATTTGAATGACCAGATGGTTCTTCTGAATGGCAACCAAACGGGTGCTGTTTTACTGCATTATATTTTAAGCCAGCTTCACGCTAAAGGTGCCTTACCACCAAATGGCTTTATAGCAGAAACCGTTGTAACCAGTGATTTGCTGGAGAAAATTGGCGATGGCTTTGGGGTAGAAACCAAAAAGTGCCTCACAGGATTTAAGTGGATTGCTGAAATGATTAAAGATGCCGAAGGCACGCAGCAATACATTGCCGGCGGAGAAGAAAGCTATGGCTACCTTATTGGTGATTTTGTTCGCGATAAAGATGCTATTACAGCGTCTGTACTTTTGGCAGAGGCCGCAGCCCATGCCAAGGCTACAGGCGGTTCATTCTTTAAAACCCTACTTTCCATTTACCTGCAACATGGCTATTATCTAGAGCGCCTTATTGCCCTAACCAAAAAGGGTAAAGATGGTCTAGAAGAAATTCAGCAAATGATTGAAGGCTACCGCAAACAACCACCAAGAACCCTAGGTGGAAGCACTGTTACGCACATCCTTGATTATCAGGCGCAAACAAAAACAGATTTACGTTCTGGAGAAATTACCAAGATTGAGCTCCCCGCCTCTAACTTCATTCAATTTATTACAGAAGAGGGCGATAAGGTTACTGCGCGCCCAAGTGGTACAGAACCAAAAATCAAGTTTTATTTTAGCGTAAAGGGCTCACTAAATAGCATGGCAGACTATGCTGAAACCACCGCAGCACTCAATGGTAAAATTGATGGCTTTGTGCGCGATTTAGGTTTGTAAAACAAAAATACTTTTGATCGTTTTTTCATTTTGGTCATACAGCACCAAAATGGAAAAACAGATCAAGCTTTAACCTATAGACGCCATTTTAGCCATAATAAAGTCTTTGTAATCGGCTTTTAGTTTTGCCGGTGCGAGTACGCGTATTGGCTTTAGCTGCGAAGCAATCAGCTGTACCAATTCAGCATTTATCACCACATTTAGTTTTATTTGGCACAAATCATCGGGTAAATATTCTACCTGCTGAGATGGGTGAATGGGTAAGGTTTCAAAGTATTTACCCTGACCTTTGCTGGTTTCTAAAATTACCAGTTCTCGCGTGCCATTATAACCAGAAATGCCATAAACCGTTCTGCAGCGTTCTTTAATTGATTTTGTGTTTGGCGTAAATGTTTTTTGCAGGCGCTGTACAGATAATATACGCTCTAAGCCAAAGGTTTTAATAGTAGGCGGACTGGTACTTGCATCACCAGCAATAACATACCAACGCTTTAGTGCCTGCCTAATAAGATGAGGTTCTAACACATAGGTTTCGGGCTCTTTTTCAAAAAACTTTCTGTAGGTCACAGAAATCTGTTTTTTATCAATAATGGCCTCTATAATTGACTTTAAATACTCTACTTGCATAATAGGTACTTGGTCATCAATATCAACAACCTCCCACACCCGCGTACCTTTAATAAGCATTTCATTGAGCATGCCACCAAGCACCTGGGTTTTAGCAAAATTTTCAAATGTGCGCAAGTCAGGATTGCTCTCTTCATCAATCACGTAACCCCGCACAGAAGCATCATAAACGATGTCTATTTCATATTGGTCGCGAAGAATGAAAAAATCACGCTCTAGGGTGCGCTCAGTTGTGGGGCTACCGTAAAACTTTAACCGGCTAAGTAAATCTGCTTTAGTTATGCCGGGATTATTTTTAATAATCTCAAAGATGTAATGTAAGTGTGTGAGCTTTGTAGACATGCGTTACGTTTATACGGGCACAAGATACAGGTATATTCCGCAACCTTATGGCGGAGTAGCATACAATTTCCACCGTAAAACATAACAAGTAACACCTTTAATAAGGCACAAAACGTATTCTTAGTACACAAATTTATCTTCACGCAATTCACGCTCACCATCATAGCGATACGCCGCCAATAGCCCCCCTTTTGCAACGCTATAATCTAGGCAGCAAATGTTGTTTCTGAAGAGTTTTGGCTTCCCTTTAAGCCAGTAATGACCAAAAAAGACGGGCTTTTCTGTTTCAGAATAATACGTTGCCTCTGCTAGATTAACAGGTGTTTTAGGCAAAGTATCTAAAGGTAGAATACTCATAGATTTAAAGGTGGAAGTTGCTGGGTTCTCCCACCATTTTATACGGATATGATGCCTTTTGTTCCCATCTTTATCGAGGAACTCCCAGCCATGAGGCACAAAAATTTCATTGCCTTTTAGGGTATCCTCTACCGCCTGAAACAAAGGAGTATCTTTTTTTACGGCTTGATGTACCAGCTCCATGTTTAACCGGTTATCAACCAATGTATTGCGCAGTAAATCAATATGCGACTGATTCCAAGCGGCATGTACAGCCCGCAGGTTTTCATCTTCATAAAAAAGTGGAAGCGTTAAAAACCATTCAATATAACGGTCATATTCTGACTGCCTATTTTGAAATTGCTTTAGCGTATCAACGTGTTGTAATACATTTTTAATGTAATGCGGGCGCAAATGTCCACCAGCCGACTCTTTAAAGTGGAAACAAATCGCATTGTATTCATGGTTGCCCATGAGGGCAATGGCGTTTTCTGCCTCAACCATACTTTTTACAATTTGTAACGTTTCTGGAATTTGCGGACCGCGGTCTATATAATCGCCTACAAAAAGTACTTTGCGTTCTGGGTGACTATAGCTGCCGTTTTTTAAGGAATACCCCAACTGCAGTAAAAGGATTTTTAGTTTATCGGCATAGCCGTGAATATCTCCTATGATGTCGTACATAGATTAGTAATTAGGTTAATGTATCTGTTAAATTAAAAAGTTTTGGCTTTACTAAGGCTTT
>CAYQDW010000032.1:0-26538 GCA_964416385.1 uncultured Cryomorphaceae bacterium
AACCCGCCTGCCAGATTTGCAGTCGCTTTATTTGTGAGCCCGCCCCTTGATTGTTATACTGCGGCCAAAACAATATTATGGGCATTCACTGGGTAGACGCACTTATTTTTATTGTGTATCTCATCGCCATGCTTGGCGTTGGTTTTTTCTTTTTGCGCAAGAATGAAAGCAATGAAGACTATTACGTTGGCGGCAGGTCGCTAAGCAGCTGGCACGTGGGCCTTAGCGTGGTGGCAACAGACGTTGGTGGGGGCTTTAGTATTGGCCTTGGAGGACTTGGCTTTATGATGGGAATCAGTGGCAGTTGGATGCTTTTTACGGGCCTCTTGGGCGCATGGTTGAGTGCCGTTTTACTCATTCCGAAGGTTTATCCCGTAGCTAAAAAACACGCGTTATTAACCTTTCCTGAGGCTTTACAACATTTTTATTCAGGCAAAGTGGCTTTGGTTGCTGGGCTGGTTTCATTCATTGGCTACATTGGTTTTACAAGTTCTCAAATACTGGCGGGTGCCAAGCTTGCCGCAGCAACTTTTCCAACCATCAGCATTAATCAAGCTGTACTTGCAATGGGGGTAATTGCTGTGGTTTATACGGTTATGGGGGGTATTAAAGCAGTGATTTATACAGACACCATACAGTGGATCATTTTATTAAGCGGGTTGATTTTTATCGGTATACCAATTAGTTACTTCAAGTTAGGGGGGTGGGCAGTAATTTCAGAAGCGTTGCCCGCAGAATTCTTCTCTTTGTCTAATGTAAAGGTGGTTCAACTTTTTAATTGGCTCATAACCATATTGCCTATTTGGTTTGTTGGGATGACCCTTTATCAACGCATATATGCTTGCAAAACAGAAAAAGATGCCATTAAAGCTTGGCGTATTGCCGGCTTATTTGAATATCCGATTATGGCTTTTATGGGGGTTTTGTTAGGGCTTTTTGCTAGGATTGCTTTTGATCAAGGTATGTTTACGGCTGTGGGCTACGCGCCAGATCAAATGATAGATGCAGAACTCGGTTTACCATTGCTACTCAGCAATATTTTACCAGTTGGCTTAATGGGGATCATGATGGCGGCTTACTTCAGCGCAATCATGTCTACTGCAGATAGCTGCCTCATGGCGGCTTCAGGCAACTTTATGACGGATATTATCGGGAGCTTTAAAAACGTGGATGGCGCGTCTGCCATTACAACTTCGCGCTGGATAACCTTGGCCATAGGTGTTGCGGCTATTGCATTGGCCACAACCATGCAAAACGTACTTGAGCTTATGCTCTATTCTTATGCCTTTATGGTTTCGGGCCTTTTTATTCCTGTATTGGGGATGCTTTTTAGCACAAAACCAAATGCCTCTGCTGCGTTGGCAGCCATGGTTGCAGGAGGTGGCACAACCTTGTTTTTGATTGTTACCCAATACGCCTTGCCCTTTGATTTAGATGCTAACTTTTTTGGCATAATTGCTTCAGCACTTGGCTATTTATTGGTGGCCTTTTTTGCTAAAAAAACTGCTTAAAGCGTGTGCGTGGCATTTTTTGTTAGGGCAGTTATGTGATGTAATACACATAGGTTTAAAAATTGAATGGTGTATTTTGGCAATGTTTTTTAGAAGTGAAAATGCAAATCGCGCACGCCATGCCCAAAAGAATGACAAGTGCATTAAACCGGTTTCCACGGTTAGGCAGTGGTATTTTATGTTGATGCATAGCTCAAATTCATAAATAAATTAATGGCCTTTACATTTTATTATTCCCAGCCATGAAGCACCGCCTACTTATATTCTTTTTGGCCATATTTTCCTTGAGCAATGCGCAGCAGGCGCCTATTTGGCACTACTGGGTGGATGTTAATCCGGCCGTAGATATTTCTAAAAAGTTACGTGTATTTGGTGATATTGGGGTGCAGAGATATGTTTTAGATCAGCCTTTAACCCGTACCAATTTTAGGCCTGGTTTGATGTACAAACTGCATCACAACATTAAAGCAACCACGGGCGTAGGCTATTTTATTACCCATGAGCATGAAAATCTTAAGCTTCAAGAGTTGCGCCTTTTTTTGGGTCTACAATATCAATGGCCGCGATATACCCATTTTACATTAGCGCATTATTTGCGGTGGGAGGTTCGTAATTTCTGGTCTAACAATCCTCAATCTAAAACGGTTTCTTCGCGGCTACGCTATGAGCTTCAAAACCAAGTGGCATGGACTTCCATTGGTATACCGCTAGAAAAATGGTTTTCGCCTATTGCGGTAGAGGCTTTTCTTGGCTTAGGGGCACAATCTAAGATGGCAACGTTTTTTGAACAGCTTCGCGTTACCGCGGGCATAGGTTATCAGCTTAATGCCAAAAGTAGATTAGCACTGCTTTACATTTATCAAGGCAGAGAGGCCCAGCTAAACGACTTTTTACTGCACACTACAGATCACATGTTTAGGCTGCGGTATTATCTAACGTTTTAGTTTTAATCTTTATGCCGAAGTAAGAATAAATCAGCGTCATTAATGGGCTGATGAGATTAAAGAAAGCATAAATAAAATATTCACCAGTGGCTACGCCAAGCACACCACTCTGATATGCACCACACGTATTCCATGGTACCAGAACACTTGTAACTGTGCCGCTATCTTCTAGCGTACGCGATAAATTTTCTGGTGCTAAATCTTTTTCATCATAAAGAGATTTAAACATCCGGCCAGGTACCACAATGGCCAAATACTGATCGCTTGCCGTAACATTTAAAAAAAGGCATGTGCTCACCGTGCTAAAAACCAGTCTAAATGTTGTTTTGGCAAAAATCATAATGTTGCGCGTAATGATGTTTAAAAAGCCTGCGCCCTCCATAGCACCACCAAAAATCATGGCTGAGAGAATGAGCCAAATAGTACCCATCATGCCCTGCATCCCACTTGTGCTGGTAAGCTCTGTTAACAATGGATTTGAGGTTTCTAGGGTTATTTCACCATACATCGCGCGCATACCAACCTCATAACTTTGCGCAAATGGGGTAGTGCCAAGGGTTGCAATGCTGCCCACCAATTGTGGCTGAAAAATGAGAATAAAGATTGCGCCACCAATTGCGCCAATGAGAATGGCAATAAGGGCATCAACGCGTTTAGCGATGAGAAAAATAACTAAAGCAGGTACCAAGAAAAGCCAAGGCGTAATGTTGAATGTTGTTTTTATCGCATTTAACATGGCATTACTATCTTCTGTACCCTGGCCTGTATTTATGGTAAAACCTAGGATGAGAAATGCAATCAGGGCAATAAGAATTGAGGGTATGGTGGTGAGCGTCATGTACCGTATATGACTAAATAAGTCTGTGCCTGCCATGGCAGGGGCCAAGTTTGTGGTATCACTTAACGGACTCATTTTATCGCCAAAATACGCGCCAGAAATAACCGCTCCTGCAACCATAGCCTCATTTATGCCCATTGTTTGCCCGGTACCAATTAGCGCGATGCCTACCGTAGCTGTGGTGCCCCAGCTGCTACCAGTGGCCAAACTCACCAGCGCACAAATAAGAAGACTTGCAGCCAAAAAGTACTTGGCAGACAAAACCTGTAAGCCGTAATAAATCATAGCAGGTACAATACCGCTAATCATCCAAGTGCCCGCTAGAGCACCAATCAGCAGGATGATTAAAATAGCTTTGGTGGTATCGCCTATATTTTTTGAAATATGATCAGTAATGGTTTGAAACGATACACCACGCAGCATACCAAGACCAGCAGCCAAGCTTCCAGAAATGATGAGAATAATTTGATTACTGCCACTTAAAGCGTCATCCCCAAAGATATTTTGCACGTTAAAGGCCAATGCTGCAATCAAAAAGATTACCGGCAACAAGGCTACAATCAAATCTGTGATGCGCTGTTTTAAGGTAATTTCTGGCATTAGTTCAATTTTTTAAAGCGTAAAACTTCAGCCCCTTCAGCCATTAATGACAAACTTTCGCCATTGCGCTTAAAGCCAGAGGTTTTGGTGAGCTGATCTAAAAATATATTTTCTGGAATTCCGTAACAATAGCGCTTAGAGGTTGCCAAAAGGCCAAAAGTCAGGGTGTTTTCAGCACCGGAGGTATACGTGGCGTTAAGGTTGTTACAACCAGTAAAGCCAACAACGCTGCTGTCTTTTGTTGAAAATGTTAAAAACGGCATACCTGCTGCAAAGTCAATGGTGTCATGATCAATATTTTGCATCCAAGTAAGAGACCATGTGCCTTGCAAGGTGTTTTTTATATCGGCTGGATGCGCAGCACTTTTATTTTGAATGGTATTGTTGTGCTTGCATGCTAGCATAAGTAGCAGGGCCGTGCTCAGGTAAATCAATTTTTTCATGAAGGCAAAATAAAGAATACCCATAAATACGCAGGCAGAACTGAAATTTATTAATGCCGCGCTTACGTTCTGCTTTGATTACTTTTAGATTCGCATAAAACAACGTGTACCTATGGGGCAATTTATTATTAATGATAAAGCCGTAAAAGACCAACTGGATCCTGAACAATACCTTGTAAATGAGGATTTTGACAAGTTATACAGTAGCGATGAGCTCTTTGGGGTTTTGCATGATAAAGGCCGAGATATTTCTAAAGTGCTCTTTACCATCAGTTACGAAGAACAGCTTAGAATGCTGCAAATTGAGTTGGTAAAACTACAGGCTTGGGTGGCAGCCAACAAAATGCGCGTTGCCATTCTCTTTGAAGGCAGAGACGCTGCCGGCAAAGGCGGCACCATAAAGCGCTTTACAGAACACCTTAATCCGCGCTCTATCCGGGTAGTGGCGCTCAATAAGCCCACAGAAATTGAAAAAGGTCAGTGGTATTTTAGGCGTTACGTAAAAGCGTTACCCAATCCGGGTGAGATTGTCTTTTTTGACCGCAGTTGGTACAATAGAGCAGTGGTAGAGCCAGTTATGGGATTTTGTACGCCAAAGCAATATGACCAATTTATGCGGCAAGTGCCAGAATTTGAACATATGTTGTTTGAGGATGGTGTTGTGGTAATCAAGTTTTGGTTTAGCATCAGCAAAGAAGAACAACAAAGGCGATTTGAGTCGCGTGGAGGCAACCCATTAAAGCAATGGAAGTTAAGCGATGTTGACAAAAAAGGCCAAGAACTTTGGGATAAATACACCTACTACAAAGAGCAAATGTTTAGCCGCTCGCACACCGCATATTCGCCTTGGATTATCGTAAAAACAAACAGTAAAAAGCTAGCACGTTTAGAGAGCATACGCTATGTGCTTTCTCAGTTTGAATACGCAGATAAGGCCGTATCAACTACGCGGGTACTTCCAGACCCAAATATGGTCATGCGGTTTCATCGTTCTATTTATCAAATCGATTAATTTTTATCATGCCTTATAATTTCTCCAAAAAAGATCTCAAGCTTTTAAATTCTAATTTGGCAATAAAGCTCATGCTTCAAAGTACGGAGATAGAGCCCCAAAAAGTGCTGCGTAATGTGCGCTACGAGCGCCAAATAGAGCAACTACAGGTAGAGCTCATCAAATTGCAACATTGGGTTATTGAAAACAAACAGCGCGTTGCCATTCTCTTTGAAGGAAGAGATGCCGCCGGCAAAGGGGGTGCCATCAGGCGTATAAATCATCACCTAAACCCCCGCTACTATCGCGTTGTGGCGCTACCTAAACCTTCTGAAGAAGAGCGTGGTCAATGGTATTTTCAACGGTATATCAATCACCTACCCAATCCGGGAGAAATTGTTTTTTTTGACCGTAGCTGGTACAACAGGGCCGTAGTTGAGCCTGTAAACGGCTTTTGCACCGCAGAGGCTTATGAACAGTTTATGGATGAAGTTGTAAAATTTGAAAACATGATAACCAGAGATGGCATCATTTTAATCAAGTTTTACTTTTCCATCACCAAGAAAGAACAAGCCAGACGTTTTGAAGAAATAAAGAACAATCCCCTAAAACGATGGAAAATGAGTCCTGTAGACGACATGGCCCAAGAACTTTGGGATGAATATACGGCCTATAAAGAGCGGATGTTTAAACTCACCCACACCCACAAAAACCCGTGGCTTATCATAGAAGCTAATCGTAAAACAGTAGCGCGATTGGCGGCTATAAAACATGTTTTAAAAATTATCCCCTATCAAGAAACCTTCATCAAAACGTAAAGTGCTTTAGATTTTTCAAACTTAGGGCAAGGGGCAACGCGGATGTACTGCTTACCCACATGTTTGGTGCACTGCTTTTAAGCTAATCTTGTCCCCACCTCTTTGAGACTTTAATTTTTAATTTTTAAACTTTTGGTTTTTAAGCAACACGGCCAAACTTTTGGCGCACAAAAAATGTTTATTTTCATCGCATATGAAAAACACAAAAGCGCGTCAAGGTTTTTTATTTAGGCAGTTTATTGCCTTGCCACAATCAAAATTTGAGGAGCTTTTAGAGCTCTTTAAAGAGTTGATACTTCATACCAGTGGCGATGTAGATGAGGCCATAGCATGGCTTCGCGAACTAGATCGAGAATACAACCTTACCACACCAGATTATACCATAGACGATTTTCTCAATGAACTAAAAGAACGCGGTTATCTGCGCGAAGAGCCCGAAGATTCAGGTGGCGGTATGGCCATTACGTCAAAAATGGAGCAAAGCATCCGCAAGCGCGCCCTAGAACAAATTTTTGGTAAGCTAAAGGCCAACAGCAGCGGCAACCACAAAACGCCCTACACGGGGCAAGGCGATGAGCATGCTGGTGATTTTAGGGAATACCGTTTTGGCGATGCTTTAGAGCAGATTAACATGACGGAAAGCTTTCGTAATGCGCAAGTAAATCATGGGGTGGATAGCTTTTCGCTTTCTGAAGATGATTTAATTGTAGAAGAAACCAACTTTAAAGCGCAACTCAGTACCGTGTTGATGATAGACATCAGCCACAGCATGATTTTATATGGTGAAGACCGCATCACGCCTGCCAAAAAAGTTGCCTTGGCATTGGCCGAGTTAATCACCACGCGCTACCCAAAAGATACGCTAGACATTATTGTTTTTGGGGATGATGCGTGGCCGATAGCCTTAAAAGATTTGCCATATCTACAGGTAGGCCCATATCACACAAACACAGTGGCCGGCTTGCAATTGGCGCTAGACCTTTTGCGGCGCAAGCGCAATACAAACAAACAGATCTTTATGATTACAGATGGTAAACCGAGCTGCTTGCGCGAGCGCGATGGTCGCTATTATAAAAATAGCTTTGGCCTAGACCCATACATCACCGGAAAATGCTACAATATGGCGGCACAAGCCAGAAAACTGCATGTGCCAATTACCACTTTTATGATTGCACAAGATCCATATCTCAAAGCCTTTGTTCAGCAGTTTACAGAAACAAATAAGGGCAAAGCGTTTTTTACAGGTTTAAAAGGACTGGGAGAAATGATTTTTGAAGACTATGAACAAAACCGCAAGAGGCGCGTACGCTAGCATGCCCGAAAAGGGGAAACAATTTTTATAAATCAACAACACGCATACTTAGAATCTATAATCTAAAAAGTATCAGTTAAAACATTCATGAATTACGAAAACATTAAAACTTTAGGCGAATTAAAAGCAGCCGGCTATCAAAGTAAGTCTATAAAGGATGAAATGCGGGATAATCTGTGTGCAAAAATTGCCGCCTCAGAAAATCCATTTTCTGGCATTTGGGGCTATGAAGATACCGTAATACCACAGCTAGAGCGGGCCATTTTGAGCCGACATAACATTAATCTTTTGGGTTTACGCGGCCAAGCAAAAACCCGGTTGGCACGCCTCATGGTAAACCTTCTTGATGAATGGATGCCCATCGTTGCTGGTAGCGAAATAAATGATGACCCCCTCCAACCAATTTCGCGCACAGCAAAAGATTTGATTGCAGAAAAGGGTGATAAAACACCCATTGCTTGGATTCATCGCAATGCCCGCTATGCAGAAAAATTGGCAACGCCAGATGTTACTGTTGCAGATCTTATTGGGGATGTAGACCCCATTAAAGCAGCCAATTTACGGTTGAGTTATGCTGATGATCGGGTGGTACATTTTGGCATGATTCCACGTGCAAACCGATGCATCTTCGTTATTAATGAATTGCCAGATTTACAAGCACGGATTCAGGTTGCGCTTTTTAACATTTTACAAGAAGGTGATGTGCAAATCCGTGGTTTTCAGCTGCGTTTGCCATTAGACGTGCAATTTGTTTTTACGGCAAATCCAGAAGATTATACCAACCGCGGCAGTATCGTTACACCATTAAAAGACCGTATTGGTTCGCAAATTCTAACGCATTACCCTGCCAATATTGCCATTGCTAGAAAAATTACCCAGCAAGAAGCAAAACTGCGCCCAGAGCAAAATGAGCGCGTAATTGTTCCTGATTTGGCCCGCGATTTACTGGAGCAAATAAGTGTGGAGGCAAGAAATAGTGAGTACATTGATGAAAAAAGTGGTGTAAGTGCCCGTATGAGCATCACGGCATTAGAAAACCTCATAAGCACCGCAGAGTACCGCACCTTGCGTTATGACCTTAAAAAAACACGGATTCGTATGAGTGATATGCTCGGTATTGTGCCAGCCATTACTGGTAAGGTAGAGTTGGTGTATGAAGGTGAGCAAGAAGGTGCTGCAATTGTAGCTGAAAATCTCATTGAAGCAGCAATAAAGAGCATTTTTGAACAGAAATTTCCGCGCATTAAAAAGCTTAAAAAAGCTGATGAAGATGGGCCCTATACCGAAATACTCAAGTGGTTTGCTAGTGGTGGCGAAATAGCTATACCAGATGATGTACAAGATGAAGCCTACGAGGAGATGCTTTTTGCCATAAAACCTTTAGAAAAACTGGTTGAACGTTATCACGAAGGATACCCCATACGTGAGAAGGCTTTTTTAATGGAGTTTGTTTTGTGGGCACTGGCTGCCAATAGTAAGTTGAGTAAAGAACGATTTAAGACAAAAACTGCTTTTAAAGATTTATTCGATAGTTATCTAAGCAGTACATTAAGGGCTGATGATGAATAAAGGTTTTGGCATTGTTACATTTATGGCTATACGTTTAAGGTCTAATTGAGGATATATGCAAAATCCTGGCATTTCATTTAATGCTACTTTCCTTGAAGTTCCAGCGCTGCCAGAATGGGCAATGCCTGAAAAAGCCGCCCCTACGCCTTCTCAAATTGCACTTCTGGCAGGTTGCTTGGATGTGACCAGTTTGCGTGCCACAGACACTGAAAATACAATTGCACAGTTGCTGAGCAAAGCACAGCAAGCTGAAGCGCTAAATCCACAAGGGGTTGCAGCAGTATGCATTCATCAGCCATTTATTTTGCAAGCACTTTTGGCATTGCGAAAAACATCAATCAAGGTGGCCACGGTAGCAGGTGGTTTTCCGCATGGGCAAGTGGATGAAACCATTAAGTGTACAGAAGTGGCACATTGCGCGGCTGCTGGGGCAGATGAAATAGATATCGTTATTAATCGTGCTTACCCATTAACGGGCGATTGGCGACAACTCTATCATGAAGTTGCAGCATGTAAGCAGGCCGCAAAAGGTGCATTACTCAAGGTTATTTTAGCCACTGGGGAATTATCTAGTGCTGAAATGATTTATCAGGCAAGCATGGCGAGCATGATGGCAGGAGCTGATTTTATAAAGACGAGTACTGGATTTGAATCTGTAAATGCCACATTGCCCGCAGGTGTGGCAATGGCTTATGCCATAAAAACATACCATGCGCAAACCAATATTAAGGTAGGATTAAAGGCCGCAGGTGGTATTCGTACGGCACAAGAAGCTGTGATGTGGTTAACGCTCGTAAACCAGATTTTAGGTCCCGAGTGGCTCTCATCAAAGTTATTTCGCATAGGGGCCAGCAGTTTGCTAGACGATTTACATGCTGTGAGTGCAACATTATAACGCGCAAAAACCAATCTCCCCCCTAAAAGGTAAAAGTTAAAAAAGTGCCTAAAATTCGCGTTTACACCAAAGCAGCAAAGGCGCGTAGCTTCTGTTTTTTTTGGCGGCATGACTAATGTCTACGTTTTCATGCAATTGATACCGTAGCTTGCGACAAACTTTTGGCAAATGAATTACCACATTGGCGCTAAACCGGGAGAGGTTGCAGAGCGCATAATTATCTCTGGCGACCCATTGCGCGCTAAACATATGGCAGAAACGCTTCTGAGTGATGTTTTCTGTTTTAACACAATTCGGGGCATGTTAGGTTTTACAGGGATGTATCAAGGTAAGCGCATCAGTTTAATGGGTACAGGTATAGGCATACCCAGTACTTTATTATATGTGCATGAATTGATTGTAAATCATGGTGTAAAGCAGATTATTCGCGCCGGAACGATAGGTGCGCTTACACCACAAGTACATATTGGCGATTTGATTATGGCCATGAGTGCGAGTACCGATAATCCCGTAAATCGTGTTGCTTTTTCTGATATGCAATACGCGGCAACAGCAGATTTTGATTTGCTATACCGTGCGGTAGAAGTCGCCAAACAGACCGCCCATAGATATCATGTGGGGCAGGTTTTTAGCACAGACCAGTTTTATAATGATACTGTAAACAGATGGCAACCATGGATAGCCCACGGCATACTTGGTGTTGAAATGGAAACATCTGCACTGTATACCATTGCGGCAAAACATCAAGTAAAAGCCCTTGCGCTGCTTACTGTAAGCGATAATATTGCCACCCAAGAAAGTACAGAACCAGCCATTCGCGAAAGGCAGTTTGATGCCATGTTTCACTTGGCAGCAAAGGTTCTTTAAGAAAAATTGAGTCGCTAAAAGATCGCAATTGTGTTAGGCTGAAACTAATAATGGTGAAAACATTTATGCAACAAAACAAAAAGGCTGCCCGTTAAGACAGCCTTTTTTGTTGCTATTAATATTAACTATAAACGCTATTTGCGAATAACCAAGCGTTTGGTAGTGCCCGCAAATTGATTGTGTAAATGCACATAGTAAACGCCATTTGCCAAAGCACTAACGTCTAAGCGCAGGGTATTGCCCGTTTGCGCTTGTGGCCATTGCTGTGTTAGCAGTCGTTTACCGGTAACATCATAAATGGTTACTTCTAAATCTTGTGCAGTTATAAACTGTGCCTGTAGCTCAACGTAAGTTGTACTTGGGTTCGGGTGCATCATAATACCAGCAGCAAGGGCATCTTCATTTATGCCTATGCCAGATACATACACACTAAAGCTAGAATCTCTTGTACCACATGCATTACCAGCGGTTAGCGTTACTTGATAGCTTCCTCCAGTGGCATAAGTATGTGTTGGATTTTGGCTCGTAGAAGTTGTATTATCCCCGAAATTCCATAA
This sequence comes from uncultured Cryomorphaceae bacterium, assembly GCA_964416385.1. Taxonomy (GTDB): domain Bacteria; phylum Bacteroidota; class Bacteroidia; order Flavobacteriales; family Schleiferiaceae; genus JAUHWL01. The sequence goes on from CAYQDW010000032.1 coordinate 11,346, forward strand.
CCAACTTGTTGGATTGTTTGTGCTTTGATCTGTAAAGCTCACCGTAAGTGTATCTGTTGTATTTGATGTAAACGCGGCAACAGGTTTATCAACCGGAATGAGCACTTGTTGTGTGGTGTTTACGCCACCGGTATTGCCTACTTGTAATGTTGCTGTTTTCTGTCCTAAAGAAGAATAGACTACTGCATGCGGCCCCGCAGTGGTTGCACTTGCTGGTGTGGCACCAGGGCCAAAGTTCCAATTGTAGGTACCAACTGTACCCGTACTGTTGTCTGTAAAGAGCACAGTATCTCCTAAACAAGGCTGTAAAGTACTTACGTTAAAAGAGGCGATTGGAGCAGCAACGCCACCTGCAATGATATTTACATTGTCTATATAAAGAGAGTTGCCGTAACCGTTTATGGCAACCAAACGCAGCACAATGCTATTGTTTAAGTAAGGCGTTAGGTCTACAGAATCTCTTCGCCAGTGGCCTGATAGGCTTGGGGTGAATAAACTTCCTTGGTCTGGCACTGTGGCCAGAGTAGTTCCAGACTTTAAATAACCGGTAGAAGTGAAAGTAGCACCGCAGTTGGTACTAACATCTACCCGTAAACCATCACTGTAATTAGCATTAAAGCGTGCATAGGCCACATCAAACACCAAATATGCAGAAGTAACACCTGCGAGGTCAATTTTAGGGGTTTCTAATGCATCTTCATTATTTGGCGCATTGTAGGCAAAGTTGTTGATCCAGGTGGCAAAAGTTGCCAAGCCAGCACTGCCGATAACTTGGCCAGATTTGGCCCAAGTGGTACTTCCATCTGGGTTATCTAATGCCCAATTTGCCGGTGGAAACGCACCTTGAAAATCTTCTACTATGGGTAGAGCATTACCATTAGTAACGTCAATAATGTTCACTTTGGTGATGCTGTCTGCACCAAATTGATTAGCCACACGCAGCTTAACAGTATAAAGACCTAAGGCAGAAAAGCTCACCGTAGGTGCCTGCATGGTATCAGCCGTATTATTTACAAAAGTGTAAGTACCAGGTGTAATGGTCCATTTCCATTGCATTGGCGCAGAACTGCTTTGGTCTATAAGATCTACAGGAACGTTAACGCATGGATTTAAATCAGACGCTGTAAATTCTGCCACAGGTGGGCCGCTAGCATCTTCAATGTTAAAGTCGTCTAAGGCCAAGTCAGAAGCAAAACCATTACCGGTAGAGGCTCTAAAGCGGATATTAACAGTTTTGCCGTTATAAGCAAATAGTGGAATGGTAATTTGGTTCCAAGCATTGCCTTGATTCCCAATGATTGGTAAAATCACATCCTCATGCCAGATGCCATCTGCCAATACATCTACATGAAGCTCTCCAATGTTTGTACCTAACATGTGGTAGTAGATGCTCGCCTCTGGGTTAATCACGTTGGTTAGTGCAAAGCAAGGTGTAATCAGCTGTGCCTCCTGAAAGTCGCAGGTGCCAGATCCTTCTAGGTACAGGTATTTTCCGCTACCACCATTACCAGCACTAGGGCCCGTACCTGAGCTGGCAGTTCCTCCTTGATGCGTTCTAAAATCGATATCATCTTCAAGTCCATTGATGGCATTTTCCCAACCATTATTTAGGTTGCACACCGTTGCACCGCAATTTGTAGCGGTAGCACAGTTAGAAAACGTGTTGAAATCTTCGCTATAAGGCAGGGTTTGAGAAGTGCCTTGGTAAACTCTAAAGGTGTGATTTATCGTATCGTTATAGCGGTTTTGATCGCTGCTTAGCTCCGTAAAAACCTGTATGCCTTTAGTACCTGTACCACTGCTGCTAAACGGTGTGGCAAAGGTAAATGCAACATTACTGGTGCCAGGAACAAGGGTGTCTGTCAAAGTATCGCGTACCACTGTTGTTGAGCCCGTTACTTGGTAAGCCAAAGGAACGCCATAAATAGGTTGATTGCCTCCATTGGCTAAACGCACGGTTACCTCAATGTTAGACAAACCTTGGCAAGAAGGGTAGAGTAGCGGTGCAGCAATTTCTTGTAATACGGCATCATTGCTTATCTGGCAACCAAAAGTACCGGGTGCTTTTTCATAAGCCACGGCTCTCCGCCCGCGTGCATTGTTGGCGCCAAGTGCACGCACGCTAAGCCAATAGGTGTTATTTGGGTTAATTCCCGTTATTTTTAGTTGAGTGGCCGAGGTGGTAGCGATGCTATCCATGTATTTATTGCCAAGCATGCTTACTTCGTAGCCTGTTGCACCAGTAACGGCATTCCATGTAAACATGATGCTGTCTGGGCAAGCCCAAGCTACATTTAGGCCATTGGGTACACCAATAATAGAGAACGGAGCCGCACTAACACCTGTTTGTGTACCGCGCGTTACCCGCACCAGTGCGTTACCTGTAACTACTGCAGGTACATTCCAGTTAAGGTGGCGCTGATTTGCACTAACGTTATTTGCAATGCTGGTATAGGTGGCGCCATTGTCTACAGAGTATGCAACATTAAATGTGCCCGTACCTGCAGGTGCATCCCAACGGATTACTTCATCTTGTGCAGGGTTAAAGTTTTCGCCACCTATGGGGTGGGTTACCAAAATTTCATCCTCAACAAAAGAGTATACTACATAGTACTTCTGCGGACCACTAGGCACGCTTGCACCATTAACAATCACTTTATAATCGCCAGAGGCGGGGTTGCTTAAGGTAACCTGCTCAGCATTGTTGAGCGAGTCTGTTGCGCGTACCGCATTTTGGCTAAGGGTTGCAGTGCTTGTGGCATTAAGCACCCAAGGTTGCCAAGTGCTACTTCCGCGAACCAATGTAAAGTTGAGATCATTTACCAAAGCGCGCTGTGAAAGTACGTTTGCCGGCTGATCTATCCAGTACACCATAACCCGCATTTCGGAAAGGTTAGCTGGTACGCTTATAATTAGTGTATCTGATTGTCCTTGTGCGATGCTATCAATGAGAATGGCATTGCTCTCAATATCTTCTATGGCGCGTCTGGTATTAATGCGGCCATAGCCATAATAATAGTCAGGGCCAGGGTTACCCAAATCGTCAGCCGAATTCATTAATACCGCTTTCATAAGGCCGCCATCTGGCTCTGCGCCACTGTTGGTAGCTTTATAGGCTTGATATAATAAGGCCATTACGCCAGAAACACCGGGAGAAGCCATAGACGTACCTGTGTAATTGGCGTAGCCTTGGGCGCCAGAGGCTGTTTGTACAGTACTGAATACATCGGTACCTACAGCACTTACATCTGGTTTAATACGGCCATCATGTGCGGGCCCACGACTGCTAGAAGGTGCAATTACATCATCCCAAGTAACATTAGCGGTAGCTATAACGTTTTTACCTTGCTTGTGACCACCAGTAATGGTATACCAATTACTACCTGCATTTCCTGCAGAAAAAACGTGAATAAGGCCAGGGTTTTGGATGGCATCTTCATCCATTTGGCGGCAAAGCGCTGTGTATCCGGCATTGGTACCATTACTATAGCTACTTTGTGTTATACGTACGCCTTGGTTGGTGTATTGGGTATCTACACCATCTAGGTAATAATCACCGTTGGCAAAATAATCGAAGTAAGCCACTTCAGCGCCTGGTGCCATGCCACGTCCTCTTGGGTCTAAATTTCCAGCGCCAAAAACGGTTCCCGCAACATGGTCACCGTGATTACCGTTGCTGGGGCCAGCATAACTGGCAAGCCTGCCGGTATAATCTATGTGTGGCCCTATATCGCCATCATCGCCAACGGCTACTTTAACACCCGTGCCATCATAAAACTTACCACCGGCATAGTTACCCTGTATGGCCGTTACGCGGTGGTTGTTTCGTGCACGGTTATTTTCTGGTGTTCCAGGATCTTCATCTTCTTGCACGTAATACACATATGGGTTGGCAAGTAATTGCGTTAATTGATTGGTAGAAACGCTAACGCGCACAAAACCAGCAGAAGGACGAAAACGGTAGGTTACATCCATTGCATCTAGTTGCGTGCGTATAAAGTTTTGATCTAAATTGGGATAAAACGCGGCAATCACTTTAACGTTGCTGCCATCTAGCGCCCATATTGGGAATGTTTTAGCCGCAACGTTTGCTGTTTGTTTCATTTCTGTGGTGAGGTGGGCGATGCTTCGGATGTTGAAGCCAGCCAATACCGCTGCAGAAATATCCTCAGGTATGGCTACCAAAAAGGCATTCTTGGGTAAGTAATCAAAAAGTAAAATCCCCCTGCGGGCCATAGCCTCTTTTTGGGCTTTGGTGGGGATGGCATAAAATTGAACAATACGGTAGTAGTAACCATTTTGACTGGTGCCTGTTAGCGTTTGCATCACTTGTCCTTCGGGGAGTTGATAAACGCCAGATTTTAAAAGTAGATTAAAATCAGCCGGCTTAAATGCAACAAGCATCGTGGTAGCTAAAAAAATAACCACGAATGATTTGATTAATGTACGCATACGTTTACGCTGTATTTTACTAATGTTAAGGGTATAAAAGACGCAAAAATTTAGGTATTGTTTACGCTCTTTATTAATAAGGGAGCAAAATGTCACAAAATTGGAAATTACCCAAACGGTAATGAGTTTAAGAGCGGTATCAAAAAACATTACTAGCATTCAAATTGTCATATTTGTTCTTTCTTAAAAAAATGAATCGCATGCTTAGGCAAGTACTTTTTATAACTTTTACAATAGCACTGTGTGCTGTACGCGGTCAATCTTCTTCTGCCATATTGCAGCAATACGCCCAGTTTAACTCTGGCAAAACAGTATTGTACATGGCTGCACATCCTGATGATGAAAATACCCGAGTTATTTCATGGCTTGTAAATGGGGCACAAGCCAAAACGGCCTATTTGAGTTTAACCCGTGGTGATGGTGGCCAAAATCTTATTGGTACAGAGTTTGGCGATGCTTTAGGCATTTTGCGTACGCAAGAATTACTTGCTGCTCGAAATATTGATGGTGGAGAACAGTTTTTTACACGGGCTGTAGATTTTGGCTATTCCAAAAGCGCAACAGAAACGCTTGATAAATGGGGTGAAGAAGAAATCTTGGCAGATGTTGTTTGGGCCATAAGAACGTTTAAGCCGCAGATTATAATTACCCGATTTCCGCCAGATGCCCGCGCAGGACATGGCCACCATACTGCAAGTGCCATGTTGGCCATTAAAGGTGCTGAGGCTGCGGCAGACCCAGACCGGTTTCCGGAGCAGTTGTTATATGTTTCCCCATGGCAAGTGCAAAGCGTGTATTGGAATACCAGCAGCTGGTGGGATAAAACGGTTGCCGCTGAAATGGATACGAATAATACCATTTGGCGCGCAGACATTGGCGGCTACAATCCCAACTTGGGCGTTAGTTATAATGAATTAGGCTCATTAGCGCGCAGCCAACACAAATGTCAGGGTTTTGGTGTAGATATTCAACGTGGTGAAACCTTTGAATATTTCCGCCTCTTGTGGGGCAAGGCGCTGCCTAACGGTTTGGCCGATTTACAAACCGAAAATTGGCAATCATTGGGCGTAAAGTCAATGCCTAAGCTTTTGTCTAAGTTTGAAAAGGGCTTTAAAGCGCAACATCCAGAAGATTGTATTGATGTTTTAATTCAAATTTATAAAGCGCTAGATCAAATAGAAGATCCTTACTGGCGGGCGCGAAAAAAAGAACAATGCGCCAATTTAATCATGGCATGTGGCGGATTCTTTGCTGAGGCTTTGGCCCCAACGTATGCAGCTATGCCAGCAAGCACGGTACCGGTTGAGGTAAATATTCTAAGTAGAAATACCGATGTTTTTTCTATTGAAGGGCTGTCAACACAAGGTGGGCAAATCACCTTTAAAACAACTTATAAGCTGCCAAAAAACCAGTTTGCCACATTCTCACTAGAGGCGCGCGCACCTGATGAGATTTCTAATCCGTACTGGCTACAGAATCCGCATACCACGCGTTATGCTCTCTCTAACCCTGTAGCTGATTTAGGCAGACCCACCAACCGCCCAACCCTATATGTAACTACCCAATTGTTGGTGCAGGATGTTACCATCCCCCTAACCATACCCGTGCGCTATAAGTGGCGAGATCGGGTAGAGGGTGAGTTACAGCGCGATTTAGTGGTTGTTCCGCCTGTTACAATAAACTTTGATACACCAATAGCGAGCAGCCTAAACAGTGCGCCAGTTTCTATAAAAGCATTGGTTACATTTCACGAAAAAGGAGGCCAAGCCAAACTAAAGTTTAGGGCGCTAGGTTGGCACATTCAATTGGCTGATAGTACAGACCAAGACGGATGGCTTACGGTTAGCGATGAAGGTTTAGGAAGACCCCAGATGTTGCAAATCACATTAACACCACAGCCCGGTGTAATGCAAGGAGAACTTGATGTCTTTACGCCAACGGCAATGGTGTGTAGCTATCAAGAAATCGCCTATGGCCATATACCCACGCAAGTATTTATGCCAAAAGCACGTGTTTCATTAACCAACTTGCAGGTAAATACAGTTGGCAAAAAGGTGGCCTATATCCCCGGAGCGGGAGATCATGTTGCAGATGCCATTGCCCAAATGGGGTACCAAGTAGATATATTAACCGAGGCTAATTTTGAAGCTACATCATTGGCGCAATATCAGGCGGTTGTGGTAGGCATTAGGGCTTATAATACCCAAGCATGGCTGCAGGGCTACACAGATAAAATCTTGGCCTATGTTAACAATGGCGGCAACTACATTGTACAGTATAATACCGCAAGCCGGTTTTTACAAGATGCACCACTCATACCTGCCCCATACCCGTTTACAGTAGGTAGGGGTAGAGTAACTGAAGAAGATTCGCCAGTTGCGTTGCTGCTGCCAGAACATCCTGTTTTAAATACACCAAATCGAATATCACAACAAGATTTTGCAGGTTGGGTGCAAGAACGTGGGCTGTATTTTGCAGACACTTGGGATAGCGCCTATGCGGCACCTATTGGGTGGCATGATCAAGGCGAAGATGTAGAGCAGGGCGGCTTGATTATTGCAGATTATGGCCGCGGCGCCTTTATGTATACGGGCATATCGTTTTTTAGAATTTTACCCGCAGGCGTTGAAGGTGGTTACAGACTTTTAGCCAATCTAATCAGTTATGAGAAAGAGTAACATACGCATTACCTGGAAACTCATTTATACCTTGGTTTTGGTGTCTTTAGCCATTGAAATCATCTTATTTCTGGCCCTTACAAAATACTTTGCCTAATGCACATTGCAGATTGGATCATATTATTCAGTACCCTTTTGTTTATTGTGGCTTATGGTGCCTGGCGTACGCGCAGAGCGCAATCTATTGAGGGCTACCTCAAAGGGGGAAATGAGATGAAATGGTATACCATAGGCTTAAGCATTATGGCCACACAAGCAAGCGCCATTACTTTTTTATCTACCCCTGGCCAAGCTTATGAAGAGGGGATGGGGTTTGTGCAGTTTTATTTTGGCTTACCCATCGCAATGGTGATTATCTCTGCGGTTTTCATCCCCATTTATTACAGGCTTAAGGTGTACACGGCCTATGAATACCTAGAGCAGCGTTTTGATCTTAAGCTGCGCTTGTTAACGGCATTTCTGTTTTTAATATCTCGGGGATTGGCGGCTGGCATTACCATTTACGCCCCCGCTATTATTTTGTCTACGCTCTTAGGTTGGAATTTAAACCTCACAAACGTGCTCATTGGCGTTTTGGTAATTATTTATACCGTGAGTGGGGGTACTCGGGCAGTAAGCTTAACCCAAAAATGGCAAATGGGCGTTATTCTGGTGGGGATGGTGGTTGCGTTTATGCTCACCATACAGGGGCTTCCTAGTCAGGTTGATTTTATGACGGCCATTGATATAGCTGGTAATTTGGGTAAAATGGAGATTATAGACCTCTCTGTATCCCCAGGAAATAGATACACTTTGCTAAGTGGGTTAACCGGCGGACTGTTTTTGGCGCTGAGCTATTTTGGTACAGACCAAAGTCAGGTGCAGCGCTATTTGGGTGGCGCCAGTGTAAAAGAAAGTCGCTTCGGATTGATGTTTAACGGCTTGCTTAAAGTGCCTATGCAGTTTTTCATCCTTTTGGCAGGGGTGATGGTTTTTGTGTTTTTTCAGTTCAACACGCCACCAGCCTTTTTTAATCAGCCGGGCTTAGAACGCGCCATGCAAACTGGCCAAGCCGATGAAATTATCAGGCTGCAAGAAGAACATGATGCTATTTTTAGACTTAAGCGCGATGTGTTATTGCAGTATGCCAGTGCGCCAGAAAACAGCCAAGCCTTGGCCACCGCAGCAGCCTTGCAACAAGAGCAAGATTACGTTAGAGAAAATCTAAAGCAAACCATTGCATCTACACAACTAGATATTGAAACCCGTGATAGTGATTATATATTTTTAACCTACATATTAAATTACTTGCCCGTGGGCATCATTGGGCTGTTACTTGCGGTTATCTTTTCTGCAGCCATGAGCAGCACGGCTGGCGAAATCAATGCCTTGGCGAGTACAACAGTGGTGGATTATTATAAACGCCTGATTAATGCGAATGCCTCAGATCGGCATTATGTACGCGCATCTAAATTAATAACAGTAGGTTGGGGTATTATGGCCATTGTTGTAGCCCTGAGTGCGCGGCTTTTTGATAACCTCATTCAATTGGTAAACATTCTTGGCAGCCTATTTTATGGCACTATTTTGGGCATTTTTCTGGTGGCTTTCTTTTTGAAACACGTTCAGGCAAAATCGGTATTTATTGCAGCCATAGTTGCAGAGGTTGTGGTGCTTACTGCCCATCTCTTAAATGTATACGAAGTTTTTTCGCTTGGCTACTTATGGTATAACGCCATAGGTTGTGGCATTGTATTTTTTGGTAGTATGATGGCCTCTCTGATGCTTCGCAAAGCTTAGTACACTTTAATAGTGCTATACGGGATAGTTGGGCAGTTCTTCAATAAATTGTGCATCATTGGCTGTAACGAGCGCAAATACATGCTTTAAGCCATTAGTTACAGCTATACACGGTGCATTTATAGTGCGATTATAGCGAAACACTTGGTCAAATACCGCTTGCGAGAGTGCCACTGTTGGGGCTTTACATTCTACCAATAACAGCGGACGGTTATTTTTATAAACCACCAAGTCTGTACGCTTACGCAGTTGATTTACCTTGAGGCCACCCTCAATGGCAATACTGCTGGCCGGATATCCCCGATCGCGAATGAGCCATTGGATGAAATGCTGGCGTACCCATTCTTCTGGGGTGCATACAAGCCATTTTTTGCGCACGTCATCAAAGATTTCATTTTTACCAGCCTGCTTGCGCAAGTTGAAATGATATTCAGGAAAATTAAGTTGCATGGTGCACTTTGGTAACCGTTCTTTACACTGCAAAAGTGTAATAATCTGCAAAAGCAGCGTTATATAAATCAAACCTTAACACATGAATCTAAAGCAACCCCGCGTTTTAATCCCGTTAGTTATTGGTGTTGCCATTGTGCTTTACCTTATTTGGCCCAAAACCATAGATACAGCTTACCTGACGGCCATTGCTAAAGAGGCGCCTTTCAAAAACACAGTAGTTAGCACTGGCGAGCTCATGGCAGAGAACTCAGAAGAAATCATGGGGCCTGAAGGTTTGCAGCGCTATCGCATTTACGATATCAAGATAAATGATATCATCCCAGAAGGTAGTGTGGTGAAAAAAGGTGATTATATCGCCACGCTAGATCGTTCTGAACTTACCAACCGCATTAATGATACCCAGCTGGATTTAGAAAAGGCCGAAAGCCAATACACCCAAATTAAGCTAGACACGGCACTAACATTGCGCGATGCACGAGATCAAATTAAAAACCTAGAATACCAATACGAGCAAAGCAAGCTCATTTTAGAGCAGAGTAAATATGAGCCTCCTGCCACTATAAAACAGGCCGAAATGAATGTGGAAAAGAATGAACGTGCGGTACGTGAGGCCAATGAAAATTATAAACTCAAAAAGAGACAGGCAACGGCCAAGATGCAAGAGGCTGGCAGTAACTTACAAAAGAGCAAAAATCAGTTACAGCAATTGCTAGAACTTCAAGGGCAATTTTCTATTACCGCACCAGAAGATGGCATGTTTATCTACAAGCGTGAATGGGGTGGTAACAAGGTAAAAGTAGGTTCACAGGTAAGCACCTGGAACCCCATTGTGGGCACCCTGCCAGATTTGTCGTCTATGCTGAGCAAAACCTACATCAATGAGGTAGACATTAGCAAGGTTCGCGCGGGGCAACCGGTGGCCATTTCTTTAGATGCTTTTCCTGAGGCGCAACTGAAAGGCGAGGTTATTGAAGTGAGTAATATGGGCGAAAAGCGCAAGAATGATGACAGCAAGGTTTTTGAAGTGGTGATTAAAATTACCGCCAGTGATTCTACCTATCGCCCGGGCATGACCACCAGTAACCACATTGTTACAGAACAACTAGATACTGCTTTGCTCATACCTATAGAAGCTGTTTTTGGTGATGATGAACACGCGTGGGTGTATTTGCGCGCTGGTGGTTTAAAGCGGGTAGAAGTAAAAACCGGCCAGGCAAATGATATTGAAATCGTGATTTTACAAGGCTTAAAGCCAGGCGATGAGGTGTTGCTCACAGAACCAGAAAACGGCCCAGATTTACCGCTAAAGCAATTAGATGCGTAAGATTTTTGAAAAATACCACCTGCAAAGCAATTTGCAGATAGCCATTGCTGCCATTATTGCACATAAATCGCGGAGCTTACTTACGGCACTCGGTATTGTTTTTGGCGTGGCGGCTGTAATTAGCATGATGGCCATTGGGCGTGGCGCTAAGCAAGAAGTACTAGAGCAGATGAAGTTGATTGGTGTGAATAATATCGTGATCACGCCACTGTTGCAACAAGAAGAAGATGCGTTACAAGGTGATGATGCAGAAGGCGATGAAAGTGAAAACAAACGGTTTTCTAAAGGTCTTGATTTGCAGGATATGCACGCCATCCAAAAAATACTGCCGCAAATACAACAAGCTAGCCCAGAAACTGAAATTCAGACTAAAGCGATTTACCAAACATACAGCCGCAGCATACGCCTGATTGGTGTTACAAACACGTATTTTCCACTGGCAAACATCAAAATGGCAGCAGGTGCCTATTTTTCTCAAGAACAGCTAGCTAAGGGTATGGCTGTTTGCATTATAGGCAGTGATATACGCGCACGTTTTTTTAAAGGCCAAAACCCCGTTGGTAAGTACCTAAAGGTTGGTGAAGATTGGCTTCGGGTTATTGGTGTTACAGAACGTAAATTGGTGAGTGATAAAGCCATTTCTAGTTTGGGCATTAGAAATTACAACATGGATGTGTACACGCCCTTGCAAACTCTACTGCTACGCTATAAAGACCGCGCTAAGCTCGTAGCCGCAGGTAGTATGATTTTTAGGCAAGGCAATTCTATCATGATGATTTCTGATGATGACGAGTCTTCTTCGGGTAAAAACTACCACCAGCTAGACCGGCTTACGCTAGAGGTTACAGATGCCGACCAAATCGTGGAAATTGCAAGTGTGGTAGAGCGCACTTTAAAGCGCTTACATAATCAGGTAGTTGATTTTGAGATCACCATCCCCATAAAATTGTTAGAGCAGCAACAGCGCACCAAAGACATTTTTAATTTGGTGTTGAGCATTATTGCTGGCATAAGTCTATTGGTTGGAGGCATTGGCATCATGAATATTATGTTGGCAAGTGTGGTAGAACGCACCCGCGAAATAGGCACGCGTAGGGCGCTAGGGGCAACGCAAAGTGATATTGTTGTACAGTTTTTGGCAGAGGCCGTGCTCATTAGTCTTAGTGGGGGTCTATTGGGCATTCTAGTTGGTATCGCTGGCGCCATCGGCATTTCAAAAGCTGCAGAAATATTAACCGTAATTACGCCAGAAAGTGTTTTTGTGGCCTTTGGTGTGGCTTTTGCCACGGGCTTGTTTTTTGGCTATCGGCCGGCAAAACGTGCAGCCTTACAAAATCCTATAGAATCTCTTCGCTATGAATAAAAAGCTAATCATCTGCATTTTAGGTCTGCTTTTAATAGAACAAGGTTTTGCGCAACACATGTTGAGTTTATCGCAATGTGTACGCGATGCCCGCACCCAATCGCCCAGTTACGTTTTGGCAAAAACCCGCGTTAAAACCAGTTATTGGGGCTACCGCAATTACCGTTCAGGCATTTTACCACAAATTCGCCTAAGCGCAACTTTGCCCAATTATCAAGGTGGGATAGATCGCATCATTCAGCCAGATGGCACAGAAGATTTTAGAAACAGATCAGTGGCGTATGAGTATCTGCGCCTTAGCGTAGATCAAAATGTGTTGTTAACCGGCGGGCGATTTAGCTTAACCAGTGACTTGCAGCGCATCGATAATTTTGAACCTACCCAAAATACGCAGTATGTATCTGTGCCCGTTCAATTAAGCTATTCACAGCCCGTGTTGCTCTATAATGACATACGCTGGCAACAACGCATAGAACCACTGCGGTATGAAGAAAGCCAACGTAAATACATAGAAGATCTTGAAGAAATAGGGCGCGAAACCACCAACTTGTACTTTGATGCGCTTGATGCGCAAATACGACTGCAGGTGGCACGTACCAATTTGGCTAATCAAGATACGCTGTATCGCATCTCGCAAGGCCGTTATGATTTAGGTAAAATAGCAGAGAATGATTTGCTGCAAATTGAGCTCAGCTTCTTAAATGCACAGAACGAGGTAGCGCAAGCAGCCCTAACCGTAGAAACAGCAACGCAAGGTTTAAAACGCTATTTGGGTATTCCAACCACAGATTCTATACAGCTAACCGTGCCAGATGGCATCCCCTATTTTGATGTGCCTTTTGAGGTGGCATTGCTTCAAGCACAGAGTAACCGACAAAAAGTTTTGGAGTTTAGGAGGCGCAGGCTAGAGGCTGAGCGCCAAGTAGCGCAGGCCCGCGGCAACAGCGGTTATCAACTTAGTGTAAATGCAGGTTTTGGTCTAAGTGAGCAGGGCACGGCCTTACAGCAAGTATATCCCGGCACACAGCAGCAGCAATATTTTGCCGTAGGCGTTGGCATTCCGTTGGTAGATTGGGGTAGAAACCGTTCTGCCATACGGCAAGCACAAGCCAACCAAGAGCTTATTGAGGTTAGCATAGAGCAAGATGAAGTGGCTTTTGAGCAGGAGATTTATTTGCAGGTAATGAGTTTTAACATGCAAAAAAAGCGTCTAGAAATTGCCGCTAAAGCAGATACCATTGCGCAAAAGCGCTATGATGTTACCAAAAACAGATATTATATCGGCAAGATTAGCATCACGGATTTAAACATTGCACAAAATGAAAAAGACCAAGCCAGAAGGGCCTATCTCAATGAGCTGCGCAACTTTTGGAATTTGTATTTCATCCTCCGCAGGCTAACGCATTATGATTTTGAGCGCAACAGCTTAATCTACTACGAAGAGCCCCAGTATTAACGATCGCCCCAAAAGCGGTGGTCACCAATAATAAAGTTGTTATTAACCCGGTAGCCAAAGTCGTCTCTGCCATCAGGCCGTGAGCCATCATCTACATTTTGGCCGCGGTTGGTATTTCTACTCAGCGCATACTGCCACTTAAAGTCTTGTATTTCACCTAAGCCCGTACTGTGTATTAGCACATAGTTGCGCCCTGCCAGTGCTTGGTCTACAAAAACAAACATGCGGTTGTTTTGTACAGGTGTGGCGGGCGACTCTAGCACGTCATACTGCCAAATTTGCCATGGGTAATTGCTGGGGTCATTATAGCTACGCTCTATGGTAGAGGGTTGGCCGTATTGCAGCAGCACCCGCCCCATATCTGTGCGGTATCCTGGCGTTGTTTTAGAGCCAAATTCGCGCTGCGTATAATGTACCTTTTGCTTGTAAGTCTGCCAGGCAAGTTCCGGATTTAGAGGGTCTCTTTTGTTCCAAAAAACCAAGAAAAAGCGCTGCATAAGCGCCATGTCATTGCTGTTCATCACGTTAGTTGCCACGCGTCTTTCTGCATCGGTAGAGGTAGGATAGAGGCAATCGATGTAAAACATCAAAGAGTCTCGGTTGCTCAGTTGGGTTACAAAAGTGGCATCTAGGCTCACCATGCTCAAATCGAATTCTGCGGCATCGGCAGGTGGGTTGCTGCGGTAAAACGGTAGCTTTTGGGTGAGAAGGGTTTTGTTGTCTTTGGAAATTACTTCCACCGTAAGCGTGTAATAACCAGACGGAAGCTTATCTATGGCAAAGGTGTTGAGTATTGGGTTAACGGTGGCTGCATTGAGCTTTTGAAAACTAGCGTACTTATTGAGTAGCACCTTTCGTGTATTGTCAAAGATGTAATATTTGGCAATGAAAATTTCGTCAGCGCCTAATACACTATCTGCGTTTGCAATTTCTAGATAAAAGGGCATTTTATCTATTTGTTCTGGTATAAAATAAGTGCCAATGGGTACAATGGGCACTAGGGTATAACCCCATTTGCTGCCGGGTTTTATATCTGTGGTGGGCGTATAAGAGTCTAAGATGAGAATGTTTGAGGCCTGCAGCTGATTTCTATTTACCGCCACCGTTAAATCGTGTTTTAGGGTGATGGTTTCGGCTTCATCATAAAGATCTACGATTTCTATTTTCATGGTATAATCACCAGGCGCTAGCGCCAAACGAGATGTTTGTAACACGTAGGGCTGCTGCGTTAGCGTATCGCGTAAATCTGGCGTTTGTAGTAAAATTTTATCATAGGCTATGATGGCGCCATCTTGTTCAAATAACAACATGATTTTAATGCCACCGTTGAGGTAGCCTTGGGTTGCAGGCTTTAGTTGCACAGAGAGTGGGTCTAGCGAAAAAAACGTTTCTATATAAGGCTGGCCTGTGGCCGATAGATAATGGTCATAATAAATAGCCACTTTCGGCTTTTTAGCATTTGCGGCAAGCGAAATAAACAAGAATACAAAGGCTATCAATCTCATTTTCATGATCATACAGTTAAACGTTGAAATAACAAATGTAGAGACTAAAAGTGTATGCATGTTGGAATGGAAATATTTTTACTTTTGCGCCCCTCAGGAGAGATGGCAGAGCGGTCGAATGCGGCGGTCTTGAAAACCGTTGTACCGAGAGGTACCGGGGGTTCGAATCCCTCTCTCTCCGCA
>CAYQDW010000033.1:0-25961 GCA_964416385.1 uncultured Cryomorphaceae bacterium
GAAAAGCACCGGCCGGCTTTCGTGAAAGTTACGTTGCTGATTAACAAAATGCTTCGGAGAGGGCTTTGATACTCTAGGTTATTCTTTTTCTAAAATCTCTTTAAGCGTTGGTAAAAGATGATTCTATTCATTTCTTATCACATTCCAAACGATACTTGGGGAAACACCAAAATATTCATGAATGAGTACATCTCGCATGCCTGACATTTCTTTCCATGGAATATTTGGATAAGCATCTCTGGTCTGCTGGCTTATCTTTTTGGCGGCTTCTCCTATAATCTCCAGGCGCCTGATTACGGCATCTTGCTTTTCGGTACTCTCATAAAAATCCTACTCATCTAGCTCTTTGGTGTATAGCATGATTTTCTCAACAGATTCATAAATGTCTTCTAGAAAAACGCCCTCGTCCCGTTTCATACTAGCCATATAGTCTGCTTTCTTCGCCCAATATCATTGAACGGAGTTGTTTTTTAACGGTACTATAATCAACCAAATCTACAGGGGCTTCCAGGCATTCTTCCAACTCTTGCTTAAGACGAATGAAATCAAACAAACTCATTGTAGCGGTTGGTTCAATCAAGATGTCAACATCACTTAGACGGCCAAACTCTTTTCGCACTACAGAGCCAAAAAGGCCAGCTTTTCTAATCCCATATTTCTGGAGAATGCCAGAAGTAATTCTTTTTATTTCTGTAATGTCTTTCATCTTGAAATTTTTATCAAATTTAGAAGAATCACTCGTTACCCCACCCTCTCCTCATCCATACGGAAAAGCACCGGCCTGCTGGGCGCAGCATCATTTTCTATGGGCGCCACTTGCAAGTTGAGCAGGTATAACCCATCCGCTACCGCGTCTGAAATAAAAATCAACTCTGTAATTGTTGCGTTTTTTCGGGGTGCATCTGGTATATTCCAAAACGCTTTATGTGCAGCCATTTTTCCGCCATCTTCTTCTTGATCTACGCTGGGCTGGTCTATTAACAAATGTTGCACACCGCTTGCGCAAATCTGTTTTGCGGCTTCAGCTTCTAGATAGGGCCAATTTGAATTGCTCAGGTTTTGGGTTGCTTTATCGGCAACGTTGGGCAACGTGCGTATAATAAGGGCATCAATTTGGCCGTACTTGCGTTTTTGGGCTATTTCTGTGGCGGTTATCTGTGCATCATCTCCCTTTTGTTGTGGCCTTACCGAAATCAATTCGGCTACAAACCAAGACGCTGGTAATGCTTGGTTAACACTTTCGTGTGCTTTGGTAACATGACCCAAACACTCGGTGTGGGTGCCATGTGCATGCGGGTTAAACGTGATATCAAAAAAATTAACATCGCCCCCTTCTGCAATACTGCCCACCCAATTTTCTCCAAGCCTTACCGGTGTAAATATTGGCGGTGGTATATACCAAGCACGTGTTATGTTTGCTACGGGCAAGGAAATGTCTAACGGCTGCGCCAGGTTCGCAACAAAGGTTTTCTGGTTATGCTGTACGGTAACTTTCATGGCAACAGTTTAGCACAAATGTAACCCGATACAACTTTTGCCACATTGCAGGTGTCTATTATTGTAGCCGCATCTTTGGTGTAAACATAACTCTGTTCTTGGTGTATGAAGGTACTTTATACTTTTTTCATTCTGTTTTTAAGTTCTGTTTTTTGCTGGGCACAAGGCGTGCGTGGTAACATTAAAGACCAGTCTGGCGAGGCGCTGCCTTTTGCCAGCATATTTGTGGCACAAACGGGCTCTGGCACTTCTAGTAATGCTGATGGCGACTATGAGCTGCAATTGCCACCTGGCAGCTATGCGGTAACATTTCAATACCTCGGCTACGCTGCCCAAACAAAAACGGTGGTGGTAAAAAATGCCTTTTTAGAGCTTGATGTTGTGCTTACTCCGCAAAGCATCCTGCTCAATACCGTAACCGTAAAGGCCGGCCAAGAAGACCCTGCGTATACCATTATGCGCAAGGCCATTGCCAAGGCCAAGTTTCACATGCTGCAAACAGACCGCTATACTGCAGAAGTGTACACCAAAGGTACTGGCCAGGTTAAGGATATTCCATGGGCATTACGCGGCATTCTTAAAGAAGAAGGCATTGATACCAGCCGCGCTTTTACATCAGAATCTGTAAGCGAGATTACCTTTGAAAGACCCAATACGTTTAAGGAACGTATCATCTCTATCCGCACCTCTGGCCAAAACGATCAAAATGCGAGTCCGAACGCCTACATTACCAGTAGTTTTTATGCCCCTACGGTGGTTGGTGGTATCTCGCCATTGTCGCCCAAATCGTTTCGCTACTATCGCTTTACCTTCATGGGGTCTTTTGAAGACCGCGGACACATCATCAACAAAATAAAAGTTACACCGCGCTCTCGTGGAGAATTGGTTTTTGACGGCTACATCTACATCCGCGAAAACTACTGGAACATCCACAGCCTTGACCTGGCGACTTCTGTGCAGGGTTTTGATGTAGATATTGCACAAATCTTTGCCCCAATTACGCCTGATATCTGGATGCCTGTAACACAGAAATACCGGTTCTCTGGTTCTTTTATGGGGATCGATGTCGTCTACAATTATCTGGCCTCTTTGAGCAAATATGATGTAGTAGCAAATAAAGACCTCAGCCCAGAAATTGTGGTGATTGATGAAAAGATTGAGCCCGTACCGGAAGAGGTGGCTACAAGCATTAAATCGCCCGAAACCCTTAAAAAGGAAAACAAGCAATTAACCCGAAAAGACCTTAAAAAGCTTATTAAGGAATACGAAGAACAGGAAGAAACGGAAGAAACAGAAGACGTTGTTTCTGATTATTGGCGGAGCATAGACAGTACCGCACGTAAAAAAGACAGCGCGTACTGGGCAGAAATACGTCCGGTGCCGTTAACAGAACGCGAAAAGGCGGGCTATCAGGTTGATGATAGCGTGTATGTTGCAGTGCAAGCTGATACCGCACGCAAAGTTGATGGCGATGCGTTTGCCATAAGCGACCTCCTCTTTGGCAACACCTACAAACTCGGAAACCTTGCAAGGTTCAAATTCAGGGGGTTTTTACCAGAAGTGCGTTTCAATACCGTAGAAGGGTTTAATCTTGATTTTACCGGCACTTTACGCTGGAAGAATGATACCACACTCGGCCTGCGCATTACGCCCAACCTTAGGTATGGGTTTAGCAGTAATCAGTTTTATGGCAAGCTGCGCACCCAGTTTGGTTTTGGGCAAGCACCGCAACGGGCAGATTTCAGCGTTGAAGGCGGCAGGTATATCAATCAATTTAATCCCAGCGCTATAAGCCCGTTTATCAACAGCATGTGGTCTTTACTTTTTGCCCGCAATTACATGAAGTTGTATGCAGAAGAATTTATCACCGCAACCTACAATCAGCAATTGGGCTACAAATACCGGTTTTCATTAAATGTTGGATATGCCAACCGTAGCAACCTTTTTAATACCACAGACTTTGGTTTTTTTGAGCCAGACGAAAATGGGTATTCGCCCAACGCACCTGCAAATGATGAAGGTGCCACAACATCTTTTGAAAATGCACGCGCATTTAAATCAAACCTTAGTTTTTATGCACAGCCGTGGTTAAAGTTTAGAAAGGTTAATGGGCAATTAAAGCCCCTCAGAAACAGCAGTCCTCAATTTCGTGTAAGCTGGCGCAGCGGCTGGAATAACCTTTTTGGCAGCGCGGTAGACTACCAACATTTAGAGTTTGGTTTCACGGGGGCGTTTAAGCTCGGTGTAAAGGCAACCATTGATTTTGACGCTGAGGCCGGAACATTTGTAAACAACAACCGGCTATTGTTTATGGATGTGAAACACTTTAATGGCGGATTAACAGAACTTGCGCCTTTGGGTTTAACGGGCAATTACAGACTGCTCGATTACTATCAATACAGCACCCAAACGCATTACTTTTCGGTGTTCAGCCACATCAGGTTTAGAAAGTTTTTATTCACCCAACTGGGGCTTGTTCGCCTTAGCGGCATCAAAGAAAATCTGTTTGTTAACTACTTAAAAACCCAGACCTCGCCACATTATACCGAAATCGGATACACCATAGACCAGGTATTTCGGATTGTTAGGATTGAGTTTGTGCAATCTTTTAACGGTGCAACGCCACACCAATTTGGCGTGCGCATTGGCGTTTCAAGCCTTTTTGAGAATTAAAAAAGCCGCCCAAAACGGGCAGCTTTTAGAGATTTACTTACGTGCAAAATTTATTGCTTGATGATCTTATTGATGCTAATCAGCCCTTCTTGCGCCTTTAAGCGAACGATGTAAATGCCTTGAGGTAATGCGGCCATACTAACAACCTGATTAATCTCGCTGCCATCTGTGCCTAGCTCAACAACCTTAACTGTGCGTCCGCTGATGTCTACCATTTCTAAAACAGGCGCTATAATATCGCCCTTTGAAGAAACGCTAACAACGTAATTGCCATTGCTGTAGTAAGAATTGTCAAAGGTCTCTTGCATGCGCAATTCGCCTACGCTAATACCAGCGCTCCAGTTAATAGTTGCGCAATCGTCTTCTTGGGTTGAGCCAGAATAGTTTGAACCAGAAAATTCAATAAGGCCACAAATATCCAAAGTACCCGTTGTGCCACCTGTCAAAGTGATATTTAGCGTGCGTGATACTGAACCTCCAGCTGGAATAGAATCTGCCAACAGAAATACAGCAGGCTGGCCGCCACTGGTTAACAGATTACCATTTACCGTTGGGGCATACAAACACGTATCGCCACCGGCAGGTGATTTATGCGTTGCTGTGCCGGTGTTGCTTATGGTAATGGTCCAAGCAAATTGCACACCAGAAGACAGGTTGGCACCCGCCATGGGATCGTCTAACGTAACCGTTAATACGGGTTGTGCGCTAAGCGTTAATGAGAGTGCTAACACACCTAAGAGTAAAATTCTTTTCATATTAATTTATTTAGGGATTATGTTTTCAAAGATAAGGTTGAATCGGCCATTCTGAACAAATGGTGAAATTCCTGAACTTTATTAGCAACATTTGTTCAAATAATCATGTTCGGTTTTCATGGCATTGCTCACGTTTACAGATCAAGGCATTTATTGTCCACGGGCAGATGTATACATCGACCCATGGAAACCCGTAAAACGTGCACTTATCACCCACGCACACAGTGACCATGCCCGTTGGGGGCATCAGCATTATTTAGCGCATAAAGACAGTGCTGCGGTAATGCGCTTGCGTTTAGGCGATACCATCAACCTGCAAACTGTAACTTACGGTGAAGTAATAAAGCTAAATGGTGTTGATTTTTCATTTCACCCCGCAGGGCACATCCCTGGCTCTGCCCAAATTCGTGTAGCTTTTAAAGGTGAAATTTGGGTTGTTTCTGGGGATTATAAACTGCACGAAGACGGTATCTGCACACCTTTTGAGCCCGTGCGGTGCACACACTTTATCACTGAAAGCACCTTCGGTTTACCCGTTTATCAATGGCAACCACAAACCGCTGTAATGGCTGAGATTGATGCTTGGTGGCAACATTGTAAAACCAATGGCTTGGTGGCAATTATTAGCGCTTATGCATTAGGTAAAGCACAGCGCATAATAAACCATGTTGATGCCCGTATAGGCCCCATTTTTACGCATGGCGCGGTAGAAAACACCAACGTGGCACTACGCGCTAGCGGCATGCGCATTGCGCCCACAAAACACATTGATGCCGCTACAACCAAAAATGATGTTGCCGGCGCACTGGTTGTTTGTCCGCCAGGCGCTATGGGTACCCCCTGGATGCGCAAATTAGGGCCCAGCCAAACAGCATTTGCCAGTGGATGGATGACGCTTAGAGGTGCGCGCAGGCGCAGAGCTATGGACCGTGGATTTGTGCTCAGCGACCATGCCGACTGGCGTGAACTAAACGAGGCCGTTTTAGCTACTGGCGCTGAAAACATCTTTGTAACGCACGGTTACCAAACGGCTTTTACGCGCTGGCTTACCGAAGAAAAAGGATTGAATGCCGTAGCTGTGAAAACATTGTTTGCTGGCGAAGGCGATGATGAAGAAGGAAAGGACCTGCCGGCATGAAACGCTTTGCTAAACTCTTTAAGCGCTTTGATGAAACCACTAAAACCAATGTTAAAGTGGCGGCATTGGTAGATTATTTTAATGACGCTCCGCCCAATGAAAAGGTTTGGGCCATTGCGATCATGAGCCACCGTAGACCAAAAAGACCCGTTACAACCACCGCCCTACGTGCGTGGTGCCAAGAACTTACGCTAATTCCAGATTGGCTTTTTGATGAAACCTACCACGTGGTTGGCGACCTTGCCGAAACCATAGCCAAGCTTTTACCGGATACGGAAGGGGCAGAAGACCGCGGCTTAGTTTATTGGATAGAGCTGCTTATTGCGCTGCGCGACAAATCTGAGGAAGAGAAAAAAACCACCATACTGGCCGCCTGGAACGCGTTAGAAACCTTTGAGCGTTTCATTTTTAATAAACTATTGACTGGTGGATTTCGCATGGGGGTTTCGCAAAAACTAATGACCCGCGCATTGGCTTTGCACTTGTGCAAGGATGAAAACGAAATTGCACATCGGCTTATGGGCAATTGGGACCCTGCCACCATAACGTTCGAAAAATTGTTGTTGGATGATTCTGTTGGTGCCGATCAGAGCAAACCGTACCCTTTCTTTTTGGCGTACCCGCTAGAGGATGGTTTAGAATCTCTTGGCAACCCCACTGATTGGCTGGCAGAATACAAATGGGATGGCATCCGCGGGCAGCTTATTGTGCGCAACGGTGCTGTATTTGTATGGAGCCGGGGCGAAGAACTGGTTACCCAACAATACCCCGAATTTGAAAACGCTGCCCACTTGCTACCTGATGGCACCGTTCTAGATGGCGAAATCTTGGTTTATAAGGATGATGCCATTCAGGGGTTTCATCTGCTACAAAAGCGCATCGGCAGGAAAAGTGTTGGCAAAAAAATGCTTGAAGAAGCGCCTGTGGTTTTGCGTTGTTACGACTTACTTGAGTGGCAGGGCGTTGACCTTCGCGCGAAGCCGCAAATAGAAAGACGGTTGCTTTTGGGGGAGGTTTTACAAGGACTACCCGAAAATAACTTGTTGCAATGTTCTGATTTAGTGTCCTTTAGTAGCTGGGATGAGCTCATTTTGCGCCGCGAAGAATCTCGGGCTATGAATAGCGAAGGGCTTATGCTAAAAGCAAAAGAAGCAGTTTATGGCGTTGGAAGAAAAAAAGGCGGCTGGTGGAAGTGGAAGGTAGAACCCCTAACCATAGACGCGGTGCTGATTTATGCCATGCGCGGGCACGGCCGCAGGGCCAATTTATATACTGATTACACTTTTGCCGTTTGGGATGGCGATGTGTTGGTGCCGTTTACAAAAGCTTATTCTGGTCTTACAGATGAGGAGTTTCGGCAAGTGGACCGTTTTGTGAAGCAGCATACGGTAGACCGTTTTGGACCGGTGCGCAGTGTTACACCAGAATTGGTCTTTGAAATCGCGTTTGAGGGCATACAAAAATCTACACGACATAAATCTGGTATTGCCTTGCGTTTTCCGCGTATGAAACGTTGGCGCAAAGACAAACCAACACGTGAAGCCAACACGCTTGAAGATTTACAAAAAATGCTTGCCCAGTACGGATAACCGCGTTAATCGGTTATACAAAGCCACTAGAGTTTAAATGCACTTGAAATAATCAAAGGGCTCTTTACAGCTGTTGCATTTGTACTGCGCCTTGCACGCTGTGCTTCCAAATGCAGAAATCATCTGCGTTTCTGGGCTCTTGCAATAGGGGCACCGTGGTTTTGGGGCTTCTTGAAATAACGCACGTTTGTCTGCGGTACCTTTTACTGGAGGCGCAATACCAAATTCCTCTAGTCTGCGCAACCCGTCTTCAGAAATCCAGTCGGTTGTCCATGGTGGAGAAAGCACCGTGTTTATTTTAACCGTTTGGTAGCCCTTTTCTTTAAGCTTGTCAATGAGATCTCGTTCAATCCGATCCATGGCAGGGCAGCCTGTATAGGTTGGGGTGATGTCTATTTCTAGCACATCGTTTTCGCGAACGGCACGTATGATACCCATATCAACTACAGAAAGTGCAGGAATTTCTGGGTCTTTTACTTCGTTTAATATGTTTCGGATTTTCTCGTTCATGTTTTGTGATGCACATTTTCGGCCTATGCCGTAAACCATTAAAACAAGTTGTTTTTGCTGCCGCGATTAAATCCTTCTAGGCTTGTGATTTTGCTAGATGCGTGCTACCACTTGGCGTCTGGATACGCCCGAGGTAAAAACTGCATTTCTGCCAAAATGTAGCCAAGGTGCTCTGTGTGCACGCCTTTTCGTCCGCCGGTTTGCATCCAGCCGTCTTCTGGGCGCTTTAGGGTGGCTATTTCTAAAACCTCATTAACCTTGCTGTTCCACGCATCACGCAGCGATTTTGGGTCAACGCCAATGCCAGCTTCCGCCATTTGTTTTTCAACCTCATCACTTTCAAACATTTCACCTGTCCACATCCAAACATCATCTACCGCCTTTTGCATTTTCTGGTGGCTTTCGTCTGTTCCATCTCCTAAACGAATAATCCACTCTGCGCTCCACTGGGCATGGTATGCGATTTCTTTAATTGCTTTTTGAGCAATGGCAGAGAGCTGGGTGTTTTTGCTTTGCGCAAGTTTATCCCAGAGGTAGAAATTCCAGGTGTCATAGGCAAAGAGGTGTGCAATGGTTTCTCCCCAATGGCCATTTGGTAATTCTAATAGCAATAGATTTTGAAACTCATGGGCATCACGGGTGTAGGCGAGGGTATCTTCGGTGGTTTCTCCGCCAAGCAGGTTTGCTGCGTACTGGTATAGCAGTCTTGCACGGCCTATGTGGTCTAAGGCCATATTACTAATGGCAATATCTTGCTCTAATACGGGGCCTTTGCTACACCATTCGCTTAAACGTTGGCCAATGATTAACGCATCATCGCCTAAGCGTAAAATATATTTTGCTAGCGCTTGTTCTTCTGTTAAACGCTCATTTTTTGGATTCAGCCATCCTCCTTTAAAACTCATACTTTGCTTTTTTACATGTGGCCAATTTCATCTGGGATGTCATAAAACGTAGGGTGGCGGTACACCTTGTCATCACTTGGCGCAAAGAGGGGTTCTTTTTCATCGGGGCTACTTGCCGTGATTTCTGCACTGGGCACAACCCAAATGCTCACGCCTTCGCTTCTGCGACAGTAAACATCACGTGCGTTTTTCAAGGCCATATCGGCATCTGGGGCATGTAAACTGCCCGCGTGCTTGTGGCTCAATCCGTTTTTACTGCGGATGAAAACCTCCCAAATTTTCCAGTTCGTTTTATCAGTCATAGCGGGTAAAGATAAAAAGAGGCGAGGTGCTCTTCTCCTCGCCTCATGCATTTGTTTTTATTATGCTGCCGTGCTCTTTTTGCGCGCGGCTTGTTTTTCTGCATACGCTGCTGCTGCTTCTCGCACCCATCGGCCTTCTTCATGTGCCTTGATGTGGTGTTCTATACGTTGTTTATTGCAGGGCCCATTACCTTGAATCACTTGGTAAAATTCGTCCCAGTTCATTTCACCAAAGTCGTAGCTCTGGCGTTCTTCATTCCATTTTAGTGCAGGGTCTGGTATGGTTAAGCCAAGGTACTCTGCTTGTGGCACCGTTTTATCTACAAACTCTTGGCGCAGCGTGTCATTGCTCTTTCGCTTAATCTTCCAGCGCATACTCTGGGCACTGTTGGGTGAGTTTTCATCACTTGGGCCGAACATCATAAGTGCAGGCCACCACCAGCGATTAAGGGCATCTTGTGCCATTTCGCGTTGTTCTTTGGTGCCTTTTGCTAGGTGCATCATAATTTCATAGCCCTGGCGTTGGTGAAAACTTTCTTCCTTACAAATCTTAACCATCGCCCTGCTGTACGGGCCATAACTGGTGCGGCACAACATTACTTGGTTCTGAATAGCTGCGCCATCTACCAACCAACCAATTGCGCCCATGTCTGCCCAGTTTACGGTTGGGTAGTTAAAGATTGAAGAATATTTTGCTTTGCCGGTTTGTAGTTGCTCAATTAATTCATCGCGGTCTATGCCTAAAGTTTCTGTGGCGGAGTAGAGATAAAGACCGTGACCAGCCTCATCTTGCACTTTAGCCAGTAAAATAAGTTTGCTGCGCAAAGACGGTGCTCTGGTAATCCAATTGGCTTCGGGTTGCATCCCAATGATTTCAGAATGCGCGTGTTGACTTATTTGACGGATGAGTGTTTGCCTGTATTTTTCTGGCATCCAATCTTTAGGTTCTACCTTGTTCTCGCCATCTACATAGGCCTGAAAGCGTTCTTCTAAACTTAATGTTTCGCCCATAACAACAATGCTTCAATTTTTGGGTTACAATTCTACAAAAAAGGACACCTGCCTCATAGCTGATTATCATCAGTTGGTTGAGAAAGCAAGTGTACTACTTTTGGCAAGTCTTAAAAAATGACCTAGCTCATGCTCAAATTCTTTTCACGTAAAAAACAAAACGGCCCTGCTTTAATCAAACAAAGCACTGAACGCAAAGCGGGTCATTTTCATTCACTCACCATTACGGATGTAAACAGAGAAACCGCAGATTGTGTTTCCGTGGCCTTTGAAATTCCTGAAGATTTACAAGAAGACTTCAAATTTCTGCCCGGACAATATCTCACGCTGCGCAAAACCATTAACGGTGAAGATATACGCAGGTCTTATTCTATTTGCACATCTCCCTTAGAAGGAGAGCTTCGCGTAAGTATAAAAGAAGTAGAAAATGGTGTTTTCTCAACGTATGCCAATCGTGAGTTACGTGCCGGCGACACCTTAGAGGTGATGTCTCCACAAGGTAATTTTAGCGTGCAGCCCAACCCAGAAAATGCCCAAACTTATGTTGGTTTTGCGGCTGGTTCTGGTATCACGCCTGTGATGAGCATCCTCAAATCCATTCTGGAAATAGAGCCAGAAAGCAACTTTGTGTTATTTTATGGCAACCGCAGTACAAGTTCCATAATTTTTAAGTCGCAACTAGAAGACCTCAAAGACAAATACCTCAACCGCTTAGAGGTACATCACATTTTGAGCAGAGAAGATCAAGGCAGCGATTTACTTTATGGACGCATTGATGCTTCTAAAGTTGCACGTTTTACAGAATCATTTTTTGATCCAAAACAAGTTGCTGGTTACTATTTGTGCGGGCCCGGCAGCATGATCGAAGCAGCATCGCAAACACTTGAAGGCGTTGGTGTTGACAAGAAAAAAATTCACTTTGAGCTTTTTAGCAGCGCCAACCCTGTGGGCAAGTCAGAAAACGCAAAAACGAAATCTACAAGTACCAAAATGGCCAGTGCTGTAACCGTAATTTTAGACGGAGACGAGACACATTTTGATATGGCCGGCAACACCCGTACCATTTTAGATGCAGCATTAGACGCTGGTGCCGATGTGCCATTTGCTTGCAAAGGTGCCGTTTGCTGCACCTGTCGTGCAAAAGTGCTTGAGGGTAGCGCCGAAATGGAAATGAATTATGCTTTGATGGATGACGAGGTTGCTGATGGCTACATCCTTACCTGTCAGAGTTTCCCAACCAGTGAGCGCGTTGTGGTTAGTTATGACGAATAAGCCCCATGAGTGACCCCTATAAACCCGTTTCTTGTGCGCTGTATGACCAGCTAGAATTATCTGCAATGCACAAAAAACCGGTGACTTTAACCTTAGCGGACGGCAGAGAGGAAACCATAATCATTGCGGGGATGGAAACGCGAAAAAACGAAGGTGAATACCTGATAACGACAACAGGTACAGAAATTCGATTGGATTATATTGTGAAGTTTAACGGCACAGAACTGCAAACTATGTGTTAAGCAGCATCTCTACATGTGGTATGCCATCTTCTAAAAACTCTTCGCTAACAACCTGAAATTCAAAATCTTGATAAAACCTTATCAGGTAGCTTTGCGCCATTATACGAATGTTGTCTTCTTGAAATAACCGCTTGGCTTCAGCGATGCTCTTTTTAAAAATTTCCCTTCCCAACCCTGTGTTTCTAACCGTTGGGGTCGTGAGCACCCGGCCAATACTTGCTTCTTTGTAATAAGCACCAGGCCTAATGATGCGGGTATATGCAACAGGATTGTTTTCATTGGTAATCCAAAGGTGAATCGCGGCTTGGTCTAAGTTGTCAAGATCTACATAAGGACAGTTTTGCTCAACCACAAAAACCTGCGCGCGCAACCGCAATAGTGCATATAGTTCGTTCTTGGTGAGTTCTTCGTATGTTTTAATGAAAATCTGCATCTCTTTTTTTTTTACGGTTTTAAAATACGAATCTCTTAACGACCTTTGATAGATGGCTGCAGCATTACCAGAATCATTAAGCACCCAAGAAATTATCCGGCATTTAAACACGGATGCCTTGCGCACACAACTATTGGCCCAAATTTCTAAGGACCTTATGGTGTCTACTTCGGGGCTAGATGTATCACTAGATAGTTTCTTTGCTGATTTGACCCAATTAATACAGCAGAGGTTAGTCTATGTTATTGAAAATCAAAACACTTTGTTCGCGCAAATAATTTATCAGGTGGATGTAAATGAAGCGCGCATTACGCGTTTGCTTCGCCAAAAAGATGTAAACAGCACACAACTTTTAGCAAATGAAATTTTGCGGCGCGAAATGATTAAAATCTATTACCGCAACACCTACCGCGCTGGTGGTTAAAAACCAATTACATGCCAACACCCATTCTAAAAACCCATGGGCTAGAATAGTAACTATCGAATGAGTTGGTATATGTAACGTTATAGAGTACAGAGAAAAAAACAGCCCCTCTTCCTACCTTTTGCGTGATACCACCGCCTAAAAGCACATTGTGCGTCCAAAGGCGCTCTTTGCCTACTATGTCGCCAAAAGTATTGCGCGAAAAGCGCTCAAAGCTCAACGGTTCGTACTCCGCCTGTGCAAATATTGGACCTATTAGCTGGTAGGTTGAGAAAAAATTAAACCCATACACCACCTGCTCACGGTATTCTTTTGGCACCGGGTACGTATAATTAGTGTTGTCTCTAGAATATATAAACGTTACGCCCGTACCAACCCAAAGCTGGTCGGTTACAACGTAATACATGCGTGGCGACAAGTTGATGAAGGTAAACGTGCCTAGCTGTAAGCCTAAATTTCCGCCAAAACGCGTTCTTTCCCAAAAAGGACTCCTGATTTTAGTTTGCCTTGACGGAGCGGCTTCTTCTTGTGCTGTAACGTTTGTGTTTGTTGGTTCATCGTCTTCAAAACGGCTAGATTGGGCAAAAATTAACGGGCCCAAGCAAATAAGAAAAATCAAAAAGGCTATTTTCTTCATCATCACTTGTTTTGTGGTTGCAATGTACTACGATAATTCAGAGGTCTTTTTAGACAAATATGCAGACGTTTTGGCCCCTTTTTAACATGGCTGTATGGCTTATTTTGTGTTAGTTTTGTCAAAATTTCGCCAGAGCCATAATACATGGATAGATTTTCGTTTTTAGGCAGCGTGCATGCCAATTTTATTGATGCACTTTATCAAAAATACCTCGTTAATCCGGATGGCATTGAACCTAGCTGGAAAGCATTCTTTCAAGGCTATGATTTTGCCTTAGAAAACTATGACCATGCTACAGACGAATCACCTAGATATGACGCCATTCCAGAAGATGTAGCTAAAGAGTTTAAAGTTCTTGACCTCATCACGGCATATCGCACACGCGGTCATTTGTTTACTCAAACCAACCCTGTACGCGCCCGTAGAACCTATCGACCTAACTTAGACATTTCTCATTTTGGCCTGTCTGAAACAGATTTAGACACCTCTTTTAATGCAGCCATAGAACTCGGCTTAAGTGGTGCTGCGCCTTTACGCGAAATTATTGCCCACTTAGAAGCCATTTATTGTCGTTCTATTGGTGTGGAGTTTATCTACATCAGAGACCCCGAACGTGTTAGCTGGATAAAAAACTGGATTCACCAGAATGATAATTATCCACAGTTTACCCTGGCGCAAAAAAAACGCATCCTACATAAATTAAATGAAGCCGTTGCCTTTGAAAGTTTTTTGAACACCAAGTTTGTTGGACAAAAACGCTTTAGCATTGAAGGCGCAGAAGCATTAATCCCTGGATTAGACCTTGCCATTACGCGGGCCAGCGAAATTGGCGTAGAAGAATTCGTTTTAGGCATGGCCCACCGCGGCCGCTTAAACGTTTTGAGCAACATTTTTGGCAAGCCGCAGCGTGAAATTTTTAGCGAATTTGAAGGCAAAGAGTTTACTGAAGAAAGCTTTGATGGCGATGTTAAGTATCACTTGGGCTATTCTACCTCTAGCACCCTTAATAATGGTCATAATATCAAGCTCAACCTTTCGCCTAACCCCTCGCATTTAGAAGCTGTTAATCCGGTGGTAGAAGGTATAGCTCGTGCAAAAATCAACAATGACTATCAAGGTGACCGCACCAAGGTATTGCCCATTTTGATTCACGGTGATGCGGCCATTGCCGCCCAAGGCATCGTTTATGAAGTATTGCAAATGGAAAGCCTAGAAGGTTACGGCACCGGCGGCACCTTACATGTGGTAATTAATAACCAAGTGGGTTTTACTACCAATTATCTAGACGCTCGGAGCAGTACCTATAGCACTGATATTGGCAAAGTTGTACTCGCGCCCGTTTTACATGTAAATGGAGATGATGTTGAGGCTTTTTGTCATGCCATGCGTATGGCCGTAGAATATCGCCAGCGCTATCAAAAAGAAATCTTTATCGATCTGCTTTGCTACAGAAAATATGGTCATAACGAAGGCGATGAACCCCGCTTTACACAGCCCCTTTTATACAAAGCCATTGCCAAACACCCAAATCCGCGTACCATCTACAACGAAAAACTCTTAAAAGAAGGCGCTGTAGAGAGCTCTTTGGTCAAAGAAATGGAAGCCGAGTTTAAAGCGATGCTGGAAGAGGATTTTGACGAAAGCAAAAAAATAGAGAAAAACTATATCACACCATTTATGGAGGATGAGTGGCGTAGCTATCGTGCGGCCACTGTTACTGATTTTGAAACAGATGTAAACACCTCCTTTTCGCTAGAACAGCTAAAAACCATTGCGCAAGCAATAACCCATTTACCTGAAGGAAAAAAATTCTTTAACAAAATTGTGCGCCTGATGAAAGACCGCAATGCGATGGTCTTTGAAAGAAACGCCATTGATTGGGGCATGGCCGAATTGCTGGCTTACGGCACTTTACTGGCCGAAGGACACAATATTCGTATTAGCGGAGAAGACGTAGAACGCGGAACATTTAGCCACAGGCACGCGATTATAAAAGTTGAAGATTCAGAAGAAGAATACATTCCGCTAAACCATGTGCCCAACAAAAAGGGGCGCTTTGCCATTTATAACTCTCTTCTTAGTGAGTATGGTGTACTTGGTTTTGATTATGGCTATGCCATGGCCAGCCCAGAAACACTTACCATTTGGGAAGCGCAGTTTGGTGACTTTGCCAATGGCGCACAAATCATTATCGACCAGTTTTTAAGTGCCGCAGAAGATAAGTGGAAAACCCAAAACGGCCTGGTTATGTATTTACCGCATGGCTATGAAGGCCAGGGCGCAGAACATTCTTCAGCACGTTTAGAGCGCTTTTTACAACTCTGCGCAGAGTTAAATATGCAGGTTTGTAACGTTACTACGCCCGCCAATTTATTCCATTTATTGCGCAGGCAACAAGTACGGCCGTTTAGAAAGCCTTTGGTACTTATGACGCCCAAAAGCCTGTTACGCCACCCACGCGTTGTTTCTACAGTAGAAAATCTCGCTGAAGGTAAATTTGAAGAAGTTATTGATGACCCAACAGCAGATCCGCAAAAAGTAAAAAAGTTGGTGTTTTGTAGCGGCAAGTTTTATTATGATTTGTTGGAGGAAAAAGAAGCGCGTAATGACGAAACCACCGCAATCATACGCTTAGAGCAACTGTATCCGCTTAGAGAAAATGCCATACAAGCTGTTTTGTCTAAGTATGATGCGGCAACCACTAAAATATGGGCCCAAGAAGAGCCCGCAAATATGGGTGCATGGACTTACATTCTCTGGCTGTTCCCAGAGCGTTTGCAGTTGGTTTCTCCGCCCGCTAGCGCTTCTCCCGCACCGGGCAGTCATCAAATGGCACATAAGCGCCATCATCAAGCAATAGAAAAGGTATTTAACAGTTAATAGTACGCTATAATCATGATTCTCGACATGAAAGTGCCCTCTCCGGGCGAATCAATTACGGAAGTTGAAATTGCACAGTGGCTTGTAGAAGATGGCGACTATGTTGAAAAGGATCAGGAAATCGCTGAGATTGACTCTGATAAGGCAACATTGGCGCTTCCTGCGGAAGAAAGTGGCATTATTAAATTACTTGTGGGCGATGGCGAAACCGTTCAGGTTGGACAGGTTGTGTGCCAAATAGATACCGCAGCAAGTGGCGAGGCAAAGGCTGCACAGAAAAAGGCTGCTACACCTGCACCTAACCCCGGCCCCGCAACGCAAACACCAACTGCAACAACTGCGCCTGCAGAAAGCAAAACATACGCCTCTGGCACACCTAGTCCGGCAGCTAAAAAGATAATGGCAGAAACAGGCGTTTCTGTTAGCAACGGAACAGGCCGCGATGGCAGAATCACTAAGGATGACGTTTTAAAAGCCGTTGCCGCAAAGGGGAGCAATACCACCGGCAGCCGTGCCGAAGAACGCCAAAAGATGAGTATGCTGCGCAGAAAGCTAGCCGCGCGTCTTGTTTCTGTTAAAAACGAAACCGCCATGCTTACCACGTTTAACGAGGTAGACATGAAACCCATTTTTGACCTCCGCAAAACCTATCAAAATAGATTTGTAGAGAAGCACGGTTTTAAACTTGGCTTTATGAGCTTCTTTACTTTAGCATGTGTGCGTGCGCTAAAAATGTATCCACAGGTTAATGCTATGATTGACGGTCAGGAGATCATATTACACGACTATCAAGACATTTCTATTGCCGTAAGCGGACCAAAGGGGCTTATGGTTCCTGTGCTTCGCAATGCCGAAAACATGAGCTTTGCGGGCGTAGAACGAGAAATAGCGCGCCTGGCTACACGCGTTCGCGAGGGCGATATTACCATTGATGAAATGACTGGAGGCACCTTTACCATAACCAATGGTGGCGTTTTTGGCTCCATGCTTTCTACACCTATAATCAACCCGCCCCAAAGTGCCATATTGGGTATGCATAATATTGTAGAGCGCCCCGTAGCCATTCAAGGCGAAGTGGTTGTGCGCCCTATAATGTACCTGGCGTTAAGTTATGACCACCGCATCATTGATGGCCGCGAGAGCGTTGGTAGTTTGGTTGCCATTAAAGAAGCCCTTGAAAACCCCATAGAGCACCTGATGGATGGCAACGTAGAGAAGGCTCTTGAGATCTAACTTAAACGCGATATTTTATATCCAATCATGGAGCGCTGGAAAAAAATCCAGCGCTTTTTTTTGTTCAATATTCTGAGCCATCTGATAAATGCCCTGGCGCTAAACGGATTTCTTACCACACTTCGCACTGGCTTGTTTGTGCTAAAACCTTGCTAAACCCAACAGCATAATGGCGACTAAAAAAGATCATCTCTTAATGAGAGATACTGCCGTGCCTAACAAATTTATGTGTGCTAAAAAACCCCGTTTTCTATTGCACATTGGTCAGCCCAAAGCGTTCATTAGTCTTTGATTTTAGGAGAAATTTTATCCCGTTGGTGCACTTTTTTTTAATGCTTACGCCACCACTTCATACGGATTTAGAACCCCCATTTGTCCAGTGTTCTAGCGACTTGATTGTTTTTGTATTTATTTGATTTTTTGATTTCAGTCCGCTAATTATTCGAATTACAACTTTTTAATAAGCCCCATTTGGAACTCGGTTTAAAGCCCCACGAAAAACGCCTGCATACATTCCGTATGCATTCGCATTAAAAATTTCACATCGCATAAATCGCTTTATTTTATCAGCCCCTGTTTTAGGCAACTGCCCTCTAATTACACACGCTTCTTTTAAAAATTATTGCCCCTTCGTTTTTACCTTTGGCGCACCTTACAAAGGCGCTGTTTTTACGTCATTTATTCAACTCCTTTTATTAATGCGTGATCTCCACATCTGAATACGGGAGCTTGCACACAAAACGGGGTATATTTACGTTCTTAATCAACAAATACATCTGTGCTCAAAAAGTCATGTTAAAGGGGTTGCGCTTATCTATTCTTATCGCCTTCGGGATATTGTTGCCGTTAACAAGTGCTGCCCAGTTTTATTATGGTTTACAGCAAACTTTTGGTAAAAACAGGGTACAATACAACACATTTGACTGGACCTACTTTAGATACGAGCAGTTTGACGTATATTTCTACAAAGGCGGGCGGCCTGTAGCAGAAAAAGCCAGCGTAATGACGCGCCGCAACCTAGATAAGATGCAACGCTTTCTTGACCACGCTTTAGATCAACGCATCCACATCATGGTTTTTAACAGCCTTACCGATCTTAAGCAAAGCAACCTCAACGCCAACGATGACGAGTCTTACAATACTGGTGGTGTTACACGTACCGCAGGCACGCGCATGTTTGTATATTTTGACGGAGACTATACCCATCTTGAACAACAAATACGGCAAGGTCTTGCCTACCTCACCGTTAGCGATATGCTCTATGGCGGGTTTACATCCTCACTAAAAAACTCAACGCTGCTTAATCTGCCTACTTGGTACACAGAAGGGTTAATAAATTACCTAAGCACACCGTGGAACCCCAATATAGATGCCCATGTGATGGATGGCATTTCTACTGGCGCTTATAACCGCTTAAATAGCCTTATGGGCACAGACGCAACATATTGTGGGCATTCTATTTGGAATTATATCGCCTACACCTACGGCGATGGCGTGATTAAAAACCTGCTGTTTATGACCATCGTAAACCGCTCTGTAGACCGCGCCCTTCAGCAAGTGCTTGGCACCTCACTCACCGAGTTTACCGCGTCTTGGCAAGCATTTTATACTGCGCGCTATCAAAACGCGATTGCCGCAGAAAGCATAGAAGGCCAACCTGTAATCCGCAGTAAAAAAGAAGAAGTTTTGTTCCAACCACGCGTTAGTGAAAACGGCAGATATCTAGCTTATGCGGGAAATGATCAAGGCTTTTACAAAGTATATGTATATGATTATGTAAAAAAGAAAAAGCGTGTAGTACTTAAGCGTGGATTTCGCATTGCACAAAACAATGATTACTCCTATCCGCTACTGGCATGGAATCCAAACAATCGCGCGTTAGCCGCAATTACAGAAGAAAAAGGCTTTATTTGGCTATACTTCTACGATGTAGAAAAAAGAAAAACAGAACGAAAAGCTCTTTTTGGTTTCCAAAAGATCTTGTCTTTTACGTACGCACCTGATGGCAATTCTTTATTGCTTAGCGCTGTTAAAAATGGCCAAAGCGATATTTTCATCTACACCATCCGTTCTACAAGCATTGAACAGATCACCAATGATGAATTTACAGACCTGTATCCTGCTTTTTACAATGGTGATAAACAAATAGTATTTAGCAGTAACCGAACGGATGACAGCCTACGCGACAAACAACGCGCTTGGCGTTTCAGTGCAAACCACGATCTGTTTATTTACAATCGCACAAAAAAAGAAAAAGATGTGTTGTGGCGCCTAACCAACACGCCTGATGAAAATGAAACTCAACCCACAACGTACCAGCCGGGGTATCTGTCTTTTTTAAGCACTACCAATGGCATACAAAGCAGACACTTCATTGCAATAGACAGCAGTATTGCGTATGTAGATACCGTAACGCATTACGCCTATAGCTTTACCCGATATGGTGCGCCTGCGTTTTCGCGAAACATCCTTGAAGAAGATGTAAGCAATGCTGGAGAGCGCATCGCCTCCCTCTACATCAAAGAGGGGCGTTATTACATTTATGATGCAGACATTACGCCTGTGCAAAACTTACGGCTACGGTCTGCAAACGGAGAGGCCTTTGGCAACAATGCTATTAGAGGCAACCGCAACAAACTGTTGTTGGATGTTGATGAATCTGAAGACCAACGCATACAAGAGGTAACAGTTAATGAGGTAGATATTAATGACTATAGATTTGATGAACGCCTGATTGGAGATTATGGACCTCAACGACCCGCGCAAAAACCCAACGCGCCAAACACGGCCATTGCAAACACCCCTTTAGAAGAAAAAGAAGACGCCTATATCTTTCCGCCTGCGCGGAATTACTTTGTGACGCTATTTAGGGATAATTTCACTGTAAAGATGGATTTCATATTTGACAATCCGCAGTATCAACCCTTTACAGGGGTGCCAGACAACAACCTGCTGAATGCTGGTTTTAACGTACAATACAAGGTTGGTGCCATAGAACTGTTTAATGATTACAGGCTTGTTGGCGGTTTTCGCACAGATTTTCAGCCCGTACCCGGTTTAAGCCTCAGCCCCAACTCAGAATTTCTAATAGGCCTTATAGACCACAAGAAAAGATTAAACAAGGCGCTAACGCTGTCTAGAAGGAGCCAGCTCACCTCGTTGGAAGATTTTTTCCTATATCGCGTAATCACATATGAAAACCACTTTAAGCTAAGTTGGCCATTAAATGAAGCTCAGCGCATACAGGGTTCTGTGGGTTGGCGCCATCAGCGCGGCATTGTTCTTAGTGACGGCTCGGTTTCATTGCCATTACCAGACGATGTGGCCGACTATGCCGTATTAAAAGCCGCTTTTGTGCATGACAATTCACGTATGCTTGGCTTAAACCTGTATAAAGGCACACGGTTTAAGGGCTTTACAGAATATTATCGCAGTTTATCAACCGCCAACTCTGGTATGCATACCTTGGGGTTAGATTTTCGGCATTACGTGCCCATACATCGCACCTTCATATTTGCTGCACGCCTTGCCGCAGGCACCAGCTTTGGTCAAGAAAACCTAATTCATTATTTGGGTGGTGTAGACAATGCCATCAACCCTAGGCTAAATACAGAAACCCCAATTTCA
Source organism: uncultured Cryomorphaceae bacterium (assembly GCA_964416385.1). GTDB lineage: Bacteria > Bacteroidota > Bacteroidia > Flavobacteriales > Schleiferiaceae > JAUHWL01. The sequence continues at coordinate 21,129 of CAYQDW010000033.1, forward strand.
CAAACAGAAAACTACACCTTTCAGACAGTGGTTACCAATATGCGTGGCTTTCGTCAAAACGTGCGTAATGGCACCAGCTTTACGGTACTTAATGGCGAATTACGTCTGCCCTTATTTAGCTATCTGCTTAACCAACCCATACGCAATGATTTTATTGCCAACTTTCAGGTTGTGGGCTTTGGTGATTTAGGCACTGCGTGGAACGGCCCATCACCTTGGAGCGATGAAAATGCCTTTAACAATCGTACCACCACCACAGGTAACCTTACTGTGATTATAAACCGCCAAACCAACCCCATTATTGGTGGATACGGTTTCGGGTTGCGTAGCCGGCTATTGGGCTATTTTGTGCGTGCAGATTGGGCGTGGGGCGTAGAAAATGGTATTATCCTAAAGCCTATATTTTACCTATCGCTAAGCACAGATTTTTAAACAAAAAAGGGCGCAAAAGCGCCCTGAAAACTGTTTGTGTTTTTTTGAATCTGTTTACTTATCGCCCAAGATAATCGGCATACCATCTGCCCCCTGGCCAATAATAACAACTTTTGCATTACTTGATTTAGCGAGTTCTACGGTTGCTTGAATACCTTTTTCGCGCAAGATGTTATTCGTTAGTGAAGCGTTTAATATATCGTTAGCCTTAGCTTTTCCTTCTGCTTCTATACGCTGACGCTCCGCCTCTTTCGTGGCTTGGTCTAACCTAAATTCATATTCCAGCGCCATTTGCTCTTGCTGCAATTTACGTTCTATACTTTCTTGCAACTTGGTTGGCAATACCACTTCACGAATTAGTACCGCGTCTAAAATCAAATGCTTCTCTTTTACGCGTGTTGCAGTAAGCGCAAAAATTTCTTCTTGTATTGCCTCTCTTTTGGTAGAATACAGCTCTTCTGGCAAATATTTACCAATAACCTCACGGGTAGCAGAACGTATTTCTGGTATGAGGATGCTCTCTAAATAGCCCATGCCTATTTCATTGTGCAAATAGCCAATTTCATTTTCTACTGGGCGGTAGCGATAACTGAGTTCTGTACGAATGGTTAATCCGTTTTTACTAAGCACTTCCATGATGCTCTTGTCTTCTTGGATGCGCACGTTATAGATGAACATCTTATTCCAAGGGGCAATCATTTTTAACCCTTGATCATATACATCATCTACTTTAAGGCCTGTAAAGAGGTTGTATAAAACACCGCGTTCTCCGGCATCAATTTTTACAAAAACACGTGATCCAAAAATCACGATGATTAAAAACGCCACAAAGCCAATGACGGCTATTCTCGGAAATTGTCTATTCATTTTGTGTTATATTTTGAAGATGTGTACAAACCTAACCAACTTTGCCGGGTTTGAGTTCTAAATACAGCTATAATGCGGATTGATAAATACTTATGGTGCGTGCGGCTCTTTAAAACCAGAGGATTGGCTGCAGAAAGCGTAAAGGGCGAACGTGTGCTAATGGATGATATTGCTGTAAAGGCATCACGCGAGGTTAAGCCCGGAGATCATTTTACTTTAAAAAGACACGGGTTTGAACAGCATTTTGAAGTTAAAGACATCCCTAAATCTCGTGTGGGCGCTAAACTTGTGCCTGACTATTTAATTGACAAAACCCCACAGGAAGAGTTGGATAAGCGTGATTTTCTGCAAATGGCGAAAAATATGGGACGTGCCAAAGGGCTGGGCCGCCCAACCAAAAAAGACCGCAGAGATCTTGATGAGTTTAACATTTAAAGGCTTTCACAGTCCCGAATCAACGCATCCAGCAAATCAAGGTACAGCTTGTGGCCGCCATGGTAAAAGTGTGGGGTAAAAGTTATGCCTTGTTCTGCGAGTTGACTTACAAGTTTTTGCGCATTTTCTGTGGAGATAAATTCATCGCCATCGCCAAAGCAGGCGTGTATTTTTAAGTGATTGAATTGTTCTTGATGCAACGCATAATCTATATCGGGCGGAAATGTACCGGCCCATGCAATGAGTGATGAAAACGTAAGCGCGCTTTTATCCATCCATCGAAAAGCAGTTGCCACGCCTTGCGAAAAACCCAGCACGTGTATTTTACACGCGGCAGAAAGATCTGCGCGCAACTCGCTAACCAAAGCTTCCAAGTAATTGAATTGGTCTTCAATGTCGTTTATACGATCTTCTTTGGTCATCCAACTGGCGCCTACCCTGCCAGAAGTTCCATTAATGTAAAAACGATGCGGCCCTTCTGGAAATACAAATAACCTCTCCTTGCTGGCATATTTTTCAAAGCGTTTGCCAAAATAAGCTGGCAGCTGACCATAACCGTGAAGGCCTATCCAAAGGTGTTCAACTTTTTCTGTGGGCTTACCAATGGTAACGTAGCGTACAGTTTTTTGAATTGAAATATGGTGTGTTTGCATCACCTACTGGCCAGGAAAATCAGCCTTGCGCTTTTCCATAAATGCGGTGGTGCCTTCCTTAAAATCAGCTGTGCCGAAACACGCACCAAAAGCTTTTATTTCTGCTTCAAAACCGTTAACCCCATCTTTAAAGCCAGCGTTTACCGCGTCTATAGCGTAACTTATGGCCACAGAAGAGTTTTTCTGGATGGCCTCCGCAAGGTCAAAACAGGCGGCCAAGAGTTCATTTTGGGGCAAAACTTTGTTCACCAAGCCATATTCTAGCGCATCTGCCGCTTTTATCATTTTGGCCGTGAATATCATTTCAAGGGCGCGACCCTTACCTATTAATTGTGCCAAACGTTGCGTGCCGCCATAACCCGGAATTACACCCAGGCTGGTTTCTGGCAAGCCAAGTCTGGCATTGTCGCTAGCATACCTTATGTGGCACGCCATGGCCAACTCTAATCCTCCACCAAGAGCAAAACCATTAACCGCAGCAATTACAGGTTTGCTGAGGTTTTCAATAAAGTCGAAGAGTTTTTTATGCCCATCTGCAGCAAGTTTTGCGCCTTCTTCTACGCTAAAGTTAGCAAACTCTTTTATGTCAGCCCCAGCTACAAAGCTCTTTTCGCCACTGCCAGTAAGGATGATTACCTTTATGTTCTGGTCAGATTCGGCCGTGGCAAAGGCCTCATGAAGTTCTTGAATAGTGCCTTTATTAAGCGCATTTAACTGGTTTGGTCTGTTAATGGTTATCAATTGCGTTGCGCCTTGTTTTTCTATTAGAAGATTTGTCATGGGTATATTTCATTAAAACGTGCGAAAGATACAACAGCACCGCAGTAATAAACCTGTGCAAAGTCAGCCCCCTCTAAGCTACAAGGTAGTGCTACGCGCAAAACGCATGTAAAAAGTAGTGCCCGCGTCTATGGCGGTGTCAAACCAAATCTCGCCCCCAAGGCCCTGTACAATGGTTTTAACAATGGCCAACCCCATACCCATGCCCTGCGTTTTTGTGGTAAAGCTGGGTTCAAATATCTTTTCGCGCTGTGCTGGCGCAATGCCCATACCATTATCCTTGACCCAGATAAGTACGTGTTCTTTATCTTCTTTTGCGCCAATTTCAAGGCTGAGGTTTCGCTCTGCCGGTATGGCCTGCGATGCATTCTTAATGAGGTTGTTAAATACCCGAATCATAAGTTCACGATCAAGCACGGCAAAAAGCGGTTTGGAAGGCAGATCCTGAATAATAGACAGCGTTGGATAAAGGGTAACACTTCGGCTAACCAACTCACACACATCTACAGTTTCACGCTTGTAATCAGGCATTTCTGCAAAGCGACTAAAACTCTCAGCAATGCTGCTCATGGCGTCTATCTGGTCTATCATCGCCTCTGTATGCTCATGCAGTTTTTCAGGGTCTGTTGTTTTTAGTGTGGCATCTAAATGCTGCACCATAAGGCGCATGGGTGTTAGTGGATTTTTAATTTCATGAGCCACCTGTCGGGCCATTTCCTTCCAGGCTGTTTCACGCTCACTTCTGGCCAGCCTAATGGCGCTGCTTTCCAGCTCGTCTACCATGCGGTTAAATTCGGCTATGAGTTCCCCTATTTCATCGGCACCATGCCATTCCAGCTTTTTATTCTGTTTGTTCAGGCGAATGTCTTTTAGGTTCTGACTAATAGTTTGTAGCGAACCTGTTATGTAATTGGAAATGAGGTAGGCAATGACCACCGCAGCAATAAAGAGCAATAAATAAATGCTGCCCAGTGTACGTATAAATTGCACGTCTTGCTTTGGTATACGGCTGGTTTCAAGATAATATGGCAGGTTAACAATAGCAATAGGCTTGTTTTTATTGTTGTAAATGATAGAATATGCACTTAGATACTCAACCGCATCGCGGTAATTAAGGGTAAGTTTAGTGTCGCGATTTAAAACCCGATACAACGTTGTTGGCTCAAGGCGTAGCGGTATTATGCCTTGGTTAACCATATCTTCATTAGAAGCGATTAATAAGTAGCCCGAAACACTATACAGGGCAACATCGAGATTATGAATATCAGATATTTCACAAATCTTCTCAGAGAACACTTCTGGCAACTCTTTTTCTGTTAAGCCTTCTTTATAAGCAGTTAAAAAGTAATCTATATTAGCCCGAATGGCGTATTCTTTACGCTGTAAACGCTCTTTGTGATATTCTTCTTCTTCATTTTGAAAGTGAAAGAACAACACGGCACCCGTAAGTACGAAGGTGATGATGATGAGCAGGATCATGCTCAAAAAGATGCGTGCCCGAAGGCTGAGGTTGATGTTTGCCATTATAGGTGGAAAAATAAAAAACCCTGACGAAGCAAAGCCTGTCAGGGTCTTATCAATTTTCTTACCAAAGATTTTAGTTCCGCACAACCAGGCGTTGGGTTTGGGTTTGGTTCCCTTGGGTAACTTTAACCAGGTAAACACC
>CAYQDW010000034.1:0-25322 GCA_964416385.1 uncultured Cryomorphaceae bacterium
CAACTCGCCCATAGAAACATAAGCGTAAAATTCATTGAGAATGGTTTTTTCGCCCAGCAACTGACCAACCGTGGTGATATCTGCACCGTTAACGCCCATGAGCCAGGTTAATGGCGCCAGACCATACCCTAGAATGAACTGAAAACTAAAGGCATCATACTGCCCATGGGTAACATCGGCAACCCAATTATTCAAGTCATCACTTAGGCCCAAAATGGCATTGCCCATATAAATAAAGGCAGTGAATACCAATAGCATGGCACCCACATTTATCGCTAACCGCAAACCATCTGTTGTGCCGTTGGCAATGGCATCTAACCAGTTACTACCTATAGATTGCCTGCTTATATGCATGGTTTGGTTGAATGACTCCGTTTCTGGAATGAGCATTTTTGCAGCTACTACAGCTGCAGGCGCACTCATTACAGATGCGGCCAACAAATGACGCGCAAAAAACAACTGTCCTTCTGGGTCTGGCCCTCCCAAGTAACCGATGTAGGCTGCAAGCACACCTCCGGCAATAGTCGCCATCCCTCCTGTCATCAAACACATGAGCTCACTCAGCGTCATGTCTTTGATATAGGGCTTGATGAGCAAAGGCGATTCTGTCTGCCCTAAAAAGATATTTCCGGCTGCGGCCAAACTTTCTGATCCACTTAGTTTTAAGGTACGCTTCATAACCCATGCAAAAGCGTAAACTACTTTTTGCAGGATGTTATAATAGTACAGCAGGCTGGTAAGTGCTGAAAAAAATACAACTGTTGGGAGCACCTGGAAGGCAAAAATGTAGCCAAAAGTATTTGTGTTTTCTATTAGGCTGCCAAAAAGGAACAATGAGCCTTCGCGGGTAAAACCAAGAACGGCAACAAAGCCTCGGCCCACAAGATCAAAGGCATCATCAACATAAGGCACTTTTAGTATACTGAGGGCAAGCACAAACTGTAAAAGCAATCCTTTAAGCACCAAGCGCCAATTAATTTGTCTTCTATTTGTACTAAATAGCCACGCAATGGCAATGAGTGCAAGCATCCCCAACAACCCTCTTAAAAAGTGTTGTATGCTAAAACCTGATTTATCAAATTTTCCAAAACGTAGTACATCACGCGTAAACGCATAGTTTACGCCATTTTCAGCAAATTGCAGTGTGCTGCCTGTTTTATTAAGAGTGTAATACCGTGTGGTATCTACGGGTAATGTATAGTGCAGAACCAATTGATTGGCTTGAACCTGCCAGCTACCATTTGCTGATAGATTTTGCTTTGCAGAAAGAAAATAAGCAAAGGTGCTATCTGCGCGTAAAACAAGGGTGTCTATGGGCGAGATTTTAAAAAGTGAGTCACCTGCCGCATTGGTAATACCAGCAAAATGGTACTTTCCAGTTAATGCTTGAGCGTTAAGTACCTGACTAAAACAGGTAAAAAAACTGAGAATAAGTAAAATGGGCAGCCTTTTTTTCATAGATATCAATTCTTCTTGCGCTTGTCAATCTCATCTCTAATGCGTGCTGCCAACTCATAATCTTCATTAGCAACGGCACTTTGCATCATGTCATTGAGTTCATTAAGCGTGGCTGCTTCTAACGGGTTATTTATTGTTTCGTGTTTTTGAACTTCTTGCGCTTCATCCTCTTCTTCTTCTGCCACAATCGGTTTGCCGCCCTTCTCCTCGTCTAAAATCATCCCGGCTTTTTCAAGGACCTCTTCAGTTGTAAAAATCGGGCATTTAAATCTAACAGCCAATGCCACGGCATCACTTGGTCTGGCATCTACCATCTCTACAACGCCATCTTGCTCAAGAAGAATGCTCGCAAAAAAAACACCATCCTTTATTTTATGGATAATAACCTCAGTGATGGTAGTTTGAAAAGCTTCGAGTATGTTTTTGAATAAATCATGCGTAAGCGGGCGAGGTGGCGTTACGGCTTTTTCTAATGCAATAGCGATACTTTGCGCTTCAAAGCCACCAATCACGATTGGTAGCTTGCGTTGCCCATTTTCTTCTGCCAACAGCAACGCATACGCGCCTGTTTGCCTTTCGCTATATGACAAGCCTTTTATGGTGAGCCGAACCTTTTGCATGTGTGTTAATTCGCGGCCTTATAAGCCTTTATGGCCTCTGTAAGCTTTGGTACAATGTCGAAAGCATCACCCACAATGCCGTAATCAGCTGCCTTAAAAAACGGTGCTTCAGGGTCTGAATTTATCACTACAATAGTTTTTGAGGCACTAACTCCGGCCAAATGTTGGATGGCACCGGAAATACCTACGGCAATGTATAAGTTCGGGTTTATTTGTATACCTGTTTGTCCTACGTGCTCACTATGAGGGCGCCAGCCAATATCACTTACTGGCTTGCTACAAGCTGTAGCTGCACCTAAGGTATCTGCTAATTCTTCAATGAGTTTCCAATTTTCTGGCGCTTTCATACCTCTACCAGCACTTACTACAAGCTCTGCTTCTGGCAATGGAATCTTGCCCTTAGCACGATCTACACTTTGCACGGTAGCAACGCGCAAGCCTTGATCTGCATTATAGCTGGTTGTTTCTTGGCTACCAGAAGCTGCTATTTCTTTAACGCCTAATGCGTTTGGTGTAATTACCAAAACATTAGCATTAGCGGTACTTTCAAAATCTGCAAGGCCTTTGGCACTAAAAGCGCCCCTGCGTACCTGAAGTGGATGTACAGATTCTGGCTGTGAAATAACGTTAGTGATTAACGCTGCATCTAGGTTAACAGCTACGTAAGGCGCAACCATTTTACCATTGTTGGTACCAGAAACAATTACTGTATCTGCGCCATTTGCCTGCGCAACTTGTTGTATTGCCTTTGCGAAATGTGCACTTGTAAATTCTGCTAAAGACTCACTTTGCACATTTATTATTTTAGATGCACCATACTTGGCAAGTACTGATGCATCATCAGATATATTTCCCAAAGTAACTGCAAAGGCCTCTGTTTGCATGGCTGCTGCTACCTGCGCACCATAACTAACGGCTTCAAATGTTGCTTTTTTGAATTTGCCTTCCCATGTTTCGGCATATATAAGTACAGACATGTCTATAATCAGTTTACGGGTTTTTAAATCACTTTAGCTTCTTCGTGCAGTAGGTTTACAAGCGTGGCCACATCATCCTTATCAATGAGTTTAACGGCTGCTTTGGCCGCTGGCTTATCAAACTTTATGGTTTTAGTACGCATGTCTGCATCAACTGCTGGGCGTACCGCCAAAGGTTTGCTCCTGGCCATCATAATACCGCGCATATTGGGTATTCTCAAATCCTTTTCTTCTACCAAGCCCTTTTTTCCACCAATAATTATTGGTAGCTCTGCAGTTGAAATTTCTTTTCCACCATCAATTTCACGCGTTAAAGTGGCTGTAGTACCGGTAAGCTCCATTTGCACACAAGGGCTAACAGTAGGCCAGTTTAGCATAGCACCCAATAGGCCAGGTACCTGGCCACCGTTATAGTCTATACTTTCTTGTCCGCAGATTACCAAATCATAGCCATTTTCTTGTACCAAAGCAGCAAGCTGTTTTGCTACATAAAAAGCATCTGTTGGGGCGGCATCAATGCGGATGGCATCATCAGCACCAATAGCCAAAGCCTTGCGCAGAGTAGGCTCTACCGTTGCTGTACCCACTGTTACTGCTGTTATGGTGCCACCTTGTTTCTCTTTGATCCACAAGGCGCGCGTTAAACCAAATTCATCATAAGGGTTTATGATAAACTGCACACCTGTGGTATCAAACGCTGTATTGTTGGCTGTAAAATTTATTTTGGACGTTGTGTCAGGAACATGACTTATGCAAACTAAAATCTTCATATTCAAGCGTCAATTTTATTGATTATGGGGTTGCGAAAATAGTGTAATTGCAGCAGACTGCTTGGCTAACTACACTTGACCTCAGCAAATATAAATATTATGCATGCATAATAAAATAACTCCATTACAAAATCATAAAAAAGAAAATTCCGTACTCACGTCTTTATGAACTAATCGCCAACGCATTAGTCACCACTTGCCAAAACACATTCTTTATTTTTGGAGGCATGCGCGCGTGTTTGATTTTTACATTCATCATTACGTTACATGTACACGGACAAGTACCCGGTAAAGCTTTAAAAATTACGGGTGCAAATCAGTTTGTATCTTTTGGCGAGGTGCTTAACGGTACGCGTACCATAAGCTTTTGGATTAACCCTTTGGTAAACATAGATAGCACTAACGCCACAGAAACACCCATATTAGTTCGTGACGAAAATGGCCCAAATGTTTTTGGCACCGGAGAGTTCGCCCTTTTTTTTGGCGCAGCTGGCACCCCTCACGCTGGCAGATTAACCTTTACGCGTAGCACAGCCACTACCCCCTTCACCATACATAGCAATCAAAATACATGGCAGGCAGACCGCTGGTATCATGTTGCAGCAGTGCTACATCCCCAACAAGGCATGCAGTTGTATATTAATGGTGTTTTGCAGCAAGATACCGATGCCAGCACAGCACCGATTTACATCCGTAGCGAAGGCGCAACCGGCAATCTTTATCTTGGTAAATGGGGCGCGGCATCTGGATATTCGTTACAAGCCTCTATAGAAGAACTGCACTTTTACAACAGTGCCCAAAGTGAAGCGCAAATACGCTCTGGCATGTGTAAAATTGCAGATATAAACTACGCGGCGCTTCAATACTATTATGATTTTGATGCCGCAAATAGTTTTAATGTGCCAGCTACTAAAGGCAACATAAATGGTGTTGCAAATGGTCTATCTGCAAATGCCAATAGCAGCTCTAATGCCCCAGTTGGCGAAAAGAGTACCTTCCTTTACGGGCTTTCTCCAACATCTACCCTCAGCATTTCAGAGCAAGTTACCTTGCAAATAGACAGCCTGCTTGCTTCAGCCGAAGGTGTACACCTGTATGCCACCTATAATGCCGGATTGTCTTTTCCTGGTAGCTATCCATATTTTTTTGGGGTTTGGTTTACAGATACATCCGCGCAATACAACATGCAACTAAATTATGATGCCGTAAGCGCTTCATGCGACAGCTGCTCTGAATTAAGCAGTAGAGACCACCAGAATAACAGCAATTGGAATGCCCGAAACACCTATGCAGATGGCTGTATTTTCCAATTAAAGCAAGAAAGTCCGGGGGCAAAACCTTGGCGCGAAGAATATTGGGTGCGGTTTAATTTGAATTTAAATGGTGGCCTTGACGATACCATTTCAGAATGTGAAGGCAGTTCTATTGCGCTAATACCAACACTTTTTACGGGCGCTTCTTATTTGTGGGATGATGGCTCTACACAAAGGATCAGAACTGTTGATAGCACCGGATTGTATTACGTTACCATTAACTGGCATGGTTGCACCACCACAGACAGTATACAGGTGATTAGGGAATATATGCCCTATTTTGAACTGCCTAATGATACGAGTATTTGTGCCGGTGATACTTTGGTATTAATTGCCCCGCTAGATATTGATTCGGCTATTTATAATTGGGGCAACGGACTAAAGTTTGGCAAGCAGTTTAACATGTATTTTGCTGGCACCATTTCTTTGGTAATTACCGTTGGTAATTGCTCGTGGCGTGATGAAATAACGGTGGATTTAATCAAGCCGTTTCAACTGAGTCTCGGCAAGGATACCACACTCTGCTTTGGTCAATCATTAAAGCTCGAAACGCCTCCAAATGTCAATTATTATTGGAGTAACGGCAATACCTCTCCAAATATGACAGTTTTTAATTCGCCCCAAACAGTTTGGGTAAAAGCATGGAACAGCTGTTTTGAAAAAACAGATACCATCACCATAGACTATGCAGAATGCGATTGTAATTTTTTCATGGCCAATTCATTCTCCCCAAATAATGACGGCATAAATGATTTTTTTGCACCTGTTTCTGAATGTTATTTTGAAGACTATGAACTGCAAATTTTTAACCGCTGGGGCGAGGTAGTCTTTTCATCTAACCATATTAAAAACGCATGGGACGGCACATATCAAGGCAAAGCACTTGCACAAGGCACCTACATTTGGCAAGTGCGCTATAAGAAGTACACCTGGTCTAAAGAAACAGACTTTAAACGCGGCACAGTAAACCTTATCAGGTAAGAAACAGTTAATGCCTTGGGCAAGCAATTATCAAACTATATTTGCCGCCCTTGCAAAATCTTAAGAGAAGATGCGTACGATACAATTTAGAGAAGCTGTGGCTGAGGCCATGAGCGAAGAAATGCGCAGAGATGAGCGCGTGTTTTTAATGGGTGAAGAAGTAGCTGAATACAACGGTGCTTACAAAGCTAGTAAAGGCATGTTGGATGAATTTGGCCCTAAAAGGGTGCTAGATACACCCATTGCAGAACTTGGCTTCGCCGGTATTGGCGTTGGCGCAGCGATGAATGGCCTGCGCCCCATTATTGAGTTTATGACCTTCAACTTTAGTATGGTAGCCATAGACCAAATTGTAAACAACGCAGCCAAAATGTATCAAATGAGTGGTGGGCAATTTAATGTGCCCATTGTGTTTAGAGGCCCAACCGCAAGTGCCGGCCAGCTAGCCGCAACACACAGCCAAGCATTTGAAAGTTGGTATGCAAACTGCCCTGGCCTAAAAGTGGTAGTGCCATCTACCCCCTATGACATAAAAGGTTTGTTGAAATCTGCCATTCGTGATGACGACCCCGTTTTAGTAATGGAAAGTGAGCAGATGTATGGCGATAAAGGCGAAGTTCCTGAGGGAGAATATCTCTTACCTATTGGGGTTGCAGATGTAAAACGCCAAGGCACTGATGTTACCATTGTTTCTTTTGGTAAAATCATGAAAACGGCACTTGCAGCAGCAGAAGAGCTTGCTAAAGAAGGCGTACAATGCGAGGTTATTGACCTGCGCTCTGTTAGACCTATAGATTACAACGCCATTATTCAGTCTGTGAAAAAAACCAATCGTTTGGTTTGTGTTGAAGAAGCTTGGCCGCTAGGCAACATCAGCACAGAAATTACCTATATGGTACAGCGTCATGCCTTTGATTATTTAGACGCACCAATTAAAAGGGTGAACACATTGGATACGCCAGCACCATACGGCCCAGTTATGTTAGAAGCGTGGTTGCCGCAGGTAAAAGACGTTGTTGACGCAGTAAATTCTGTACTTTATAAAAGCTAAAATTCTACCCTTAATTTTTAGGGTATTTGGTTGGCTTTAACAATTATATTTGCGCCCCTTATAAGCTCGCTGCTTATAAGGGGATTTTTATTTGCTAACCTCCGACTAAACAAGATGTTATGGGAGAAAATGTTTTATTCATTGTTCCGGTATTAGGAGTTGCCGGTTTGATTGTTATGATTGTTAAGGCCCTTTGGGTGGCTAAACAAAATGCAGGCGATGCCAATATGCAAGAACTTGCGGGCTATATCGCTGCGGGCGCATTAGCGTTTTTAAAGGCTGAATGGCGCGTACTAAGCATTTTTGCGGTTGTTGCCGCAGTTTTGCTGGGTTGGTCTGGTACATTGGTACCTTATTCAGACTGGGTAGTTGCTATTGCCTTTATTATTGGGGCTGTATTTTCTGCCTTTGCCGGATGGATTGGCATGAACATCGCTACAAAAGCGAATGTGCGCACAACACAAGCTGCACGTACAAGTTTAGCACAAGCACTAAAAGTTTCTTTTACAGGCGGCTCTGTTATGGGTTTAGGTGTTGCCGGACTCGCAGTTTTAGGTCTAGGCAGCTTATTCATCATTTTCTATAACATGTATGTTGGCGATGCTGGCGCAAATGGCATCGAAATGGAACGCGCTTTAGAGGTTCTCGCAGGATTTTCTCTTGGTGCAGAAAGTATCGCACTGTTTGCCCGTGTTGGCGGTGGTATTTATACAAAAGCTGCTGATGTTGGCGCAGACTTAGTGGGTAAGGTTGAAGCTGGTATCCCAGAAGATGACCCACGTAACCCTGCAACTGTTGCGGATAACGTTGGTGACAATGTTGGCGATGTTGCCGGTATGGGTGCTGACCTTTTTGGCAGCTATGTGGCCACTATTCTTGCTACTATGATTCTTGGTCGTGAGGTGATTGCACAAGACGAATTCGGTGGATTATCACCTATTCTACTCCCCATGATTATTGCCGGTTTGGGTATTATATTCTCTATCATAGCAATGGCATTTGTACGTGTAAGCGATGAAAATGGCAACGTACAACGCGCCCTAAATATGGGTAACTGGGGCTCTATCGTGCTAACAGCTGTTGCATCATTTTTCTTGGTGCGCTACCTGTTACCAGAAACTTTAACATTTGAGCGTCCTGGAACAGTATCTTTTGTATTTAGCAATATGGATGTTTTCTGGGCCATTATGGTCGGCCTCATTGTTGGTGCCTTGATGAGTATCATTACAGAGTATTACACCGCTATGGGCCGCAGACCAGTATTAAGTATTGTACAGCAAAGTAGCACCGGCCACGCCACTAATATTATTGGCGGTCTTGCTGTTGGTATGGAAAGTACTGTACTTCCAATCATTGTGCTTGCAGCTGGTATTTATTCTTCTTACGAATTTGCAGGTTTATATGGCGTTGCCATTGCTGCCGCTGGTATGATGGCCACTACAGCAATGCAATTGGCTATTGATGCTTTTGGTCCTATTGCAGATAATGCCGGTGGTATTGCAGAAATGAGCGGACTACCAGAAGAGGTTCGTGGAAGAACAGATATTCTTGATGCCGTAGGTAACACAACTGCAGCAACAGGTAAAGGCTTTGCCATTGCATCTGCAGCTTTAACAGCGCTTGCACTATTTGCTGCTTATGTTGGTATTGCTGGCATTAATTCTATTGACATATATAAGGCCGAAGTTTTGGCCATGCTCTTTGTGGGCGCTATGATTCCTTTCATCTTTAGTTCTTTGGCCATTGCTGCTGTAGGTAGAGCTGCTATGAGTATGGTTAAAGAAGTAAGACGTCAGTTTAAGGAGATTCCTGGTATCATGGAAGGTACTGCCAAGCCAGAATATGAAAAGTGTGTAGAAATTTCTACACAAGCGTCTATTCGCGAGATGATTGCGCCTGGTTCTTTGGCCATCATTGCCCCAGCCGTTGTTGGTTTTGCTTTTGGCCCAGAAGCCCTGGGCGGTTTACTAGCGGGTATTACCGTTAGTGGCGTTTTAATGGGAATGTTCCAGAACAATGCCGGTGGTGCTTGGGATAATGCCAAGAAAAGCTTTGAAAAAGGTGTGGAAATAGATGGTAAAATGGAATACAAAGGTTCTGAGCCACACAAAGCATCTGTAACAGGTGATACTGTAGGTGATCCTTTTAAAGATACTTCTGGCCCATCTATGAATATCCTTATAAAATTAACATCTATTGTGGCGCTTATTATTGCACCTCATATATCTTCTACCAACACACATCACGAAGATGCCACCCCTGTTGAAGAGGTGATTTTAGAAGATTTGCACATTGAGCAAGAAGGTAACAACATTATTGTTCATTTAGATGGAAAAGATGCAACCATTGCAACCCGTCACCTGATGATTGATTATACAGATCAGCGTAGAATTATACAGGTTGAAATGGTTCTTGATCCACAAATGCTTGAAGAGGCTTTCGGCTTAAGCGGTGTTGATTTTATTTTTCATGCCGATGGTGAAGCCACTGACGAGGGCAGAAAACGCTATATGGCTAACGGTCCTTTTGTGATGGGCGATCAAGGCGAGCGTGAAGCTAGATTGGTTGTTGGTCAAGATGAAAAAGGAATGATTATCGGAGATTTTTACATCCAATAATTAAGTTTTACAAAAACTACCTTAAGGGCTATAACAATTGTTATGGCCCTTTTTTTATGCCTTGGGATTAAATTTTTCTTTGCCTATTAATAAATCCCAAAACAGTAAAAAATCTGAGGCTAAACTGTATAGCGGGTATTGAAATGTTGCTGGTTTATTCTTCTCAAAGAAGAAATGACCAACCCAAGCAAAGCCGTATCCCACAAACGGAATGATGGCCAAGAAAAACCAATCTAACGTTATCAAAAACACCAAGAATGAAATTAAGACTAAACCGGTTCCTATGTAATGCAATACTCTGCAAATGGCATTGCTGTGTTCTGTTAAGTAAAAAGGATAGAACTCTCTTAAACTGGTAAACTTTTTCTCCATATTGTCTTTTTCGTTTTGGGTACGCCTTATTGTTTAACATGCTAAAAGTAGCATTTATAGCAATTTAATCAATCAGTTTAGCCGCAGCTATTATTTAGCACGCTCTACATCCACCAACCATGCGCCAAAATTCAACATGGCACAAATCAAACACGTATACTTTTTGATATTGCTAGTGTAACCTCCACCGTAACAAATAAATTGTAGCTTGCTAATTCTCTACAACCCCTCTATTTATGAAAATGCAGGAAGCTTTATTCGCTAAAATTCGTGAAACACTTGCCAACCCAAAAGACTTGGCCAAAACTTTACAAGATGTTCTTCACATTTCTGCAGATGCCGCTTACAGGCGTTTACGAAGCGAAACAACACTAAGTATTGATGAGGCGTATAAACTCGGTAACCACTTTAAAGTTTCACTGAGCGATTTAGAAGCTTTTAAAAGCAATACAGTATCTTTTATCAAGCGGCCATTTATTGATAGCATAGAAAAATTCGAGTTTTTTATGGAGGAAAGTTTGGCGCAGCTCAATGCACTTACCAATGACCCTAATCACCTAATGGTATATTCTGCCAAAGATGTTCCGCTGTTTTACCAATATAAATACAAAGAACTTGGCGCATTTAAGATTTATGTGTGGATGCGTGGCATTTATGATATTGAACGCATCAATAATGAATATTACACTGTATCTAAAATACCAGAACGTCTTTTAACATTGGCACAAAAACAGTGGGAAGCCTATAGCCGCATAAATGTGATTGAAGTTTGGAACGACACTACGATTACAAGCTCTCTTAACCAAATTCAATATTATTATGAAGCCGGCATGCTAGAAAGCAAGCAAGAGGCGCTTTTGCTATGTGATCAAATGGAAGATATGCTCAAATTAATTTATAAACAGACCAGATATGGCAAGCGCGTATATGCCAATGGTGAACCATCTACGGTAGATTATAAATTGTATTTCCACGAAGTTCTGATTATGGATAATCACATTGTTTCTAAAATAAACAATCGGCTCACCTTTAACATTCCGTATGCTGCGGTAAATTTTCTGAGCACCACCAACACCGAATTTGCGGATGAAATGTTCACCTATATCCTTAGGCAGGCGCGAAAATCTTCTTGCCTTACAGATGTTTCAGAGAAAGACCGGAACAAATTCTTTTTACGCTTGAGAAACCGTGTAGACGAGGTACGCTTCCGCATTCAAAACAGTGAGCCCTTTATGTAAAAAGGCTTTTGGCTTCTTGTTTTTGGCTACTTTTACATCCATACAAATCATGAATATATGTACGATATTTTATTACGCATTCACAGTTTAGTTCCATACTTATTTTTACTAATTACGATAACAACGCTTGCGTTGAGTTTACTTGAATTGCCAAAACACACCTTTAGTTCTAAGCTAAATGCCTTGGCACGTGTAACCATGATTCTCGCCCATATACAGTTGCTGTTTGGCCTGTTTCTACTCTTTTTTGGAGACCGCGCAAGGGCGGCATTTACCCAAGGCTTTGGCACTATAATGAAAGACGCAGATACACGTATGGCACTCATTGAACATCCCTTAACCATGATTATAGCCGTTGGCTTATTCACTGTTGGATACAGCCGTTCTAAGCGCGCAGAGAGCAATGTTGCTAAAGCACGAGGCATTTTAATTTTTTACAGCATAGCACTTGCTCTAGCCTTGTCTCGCATACCATACGCTGCTTGGTTTAACATTTAATACATGCTTGACGTTCCTTCAAAGAAACTCCGCACCAGAGAGCGTGCTGTACTTATTGGTATTATAAATCGGGATCAGCCTGAAGAGAAAATTGCCGAATATCTTGATGAATTGGCTTTTTTAGCCGATACAGCGGGTGCCGATACACTTTCGCGCTTTGTGCAACGTCTTGACTTTCCTAACCCAAAAACATTCTTGGGCTCTGGTAAAATGGCAGAAATCAAGGCATATATTGAAGCAAATGAGATAGATATTGCCATTTTTGATGACGAATTATCGCCATCTCAACTAAAAAATATAGAACGCCTTTTTGAGATTAAGGTACTTGACCGTACCAATCTAATCTTAGACATCTTTGCCAGTAGAGCGCAAACAAGCTACGCGAGAACACAGGTTGAGCTTGCACAATATGAATATTTATTACCGCGCTTAACGCGAATGTGGACACACCTTGAGCGCCAAAAAGGTGGTATTGGTATGCGTGGCCCCGGAGAAACACAGATTGAAACCGACCGAAGAATCATCCAACAAAAAATAAGTTTACTCAAAGAAAAACTGAGTAAGATAGACCGCCAAATGGCAACACAGCGCGGTAATAGAGGTGCTTTGGTTCGTGTAGCCCTTGTTGGATACACCAATGTTGGTAAAAGTACCTTGATGAATGTATTGAGCAAAACCAACGTCTTGGCAGAAAATAAACTCTTCGCCACCTTAGATACTACGGTTAGAAAAATAGCCATTGCTAATCTGCCAATTCTCTTAACAGATACTGTGGGATTTATTAGAAAGCTCCCAACGCAATTGGTAGAAAGCTTTAAATCAACCCTTGACGAAGTACGCGAAGCAGATATATTACTGCATGTAGTTGATATAAGCCACCCGAGTTTTACAGATCATATAGAAAGTGTTAACCAGATTCTAAGCGAAATAAAGAGTATAGACAAACCCACCATTTTGGTTTTTAACAAGATTGATGCATATACCTACCAACCATTAGAAGAATTTGATTTAGTAAAAACACAGCAAAATTTTACACTAGATGACTGGCGTAAAACGTGGATGAATAAAATGGGGGGGCATTGTGTTTTTATGTCTGCAGCTAAAAAACAAAACATAGAAGAGCTACGTCAAACACTTTATAAAGTAGCTGCGGCAATACACGCAGAACGGTTTCCTTTTAATAACTTTCTTTATTAGTGTGCTAGGCAGAAATGCCTTGAAGCGCAGAGCCATCAAGTATTTTAATGCGCTTGTTATGAATATCAATGAGGTGCGCCTCTTCAAAGCGCTTTAAGATGCGGTAGATGGTGGTACGCGTAGTACCAATAAAACTGGCCAATTCCTGTGGACTTAATTTCACGTTTAGGTACATATCTTGGCTAAGACCAAACTTATCTCCTAAAATTACGAGCGCATGCGCCAAACGTTGATCTATTGTTTTACGCATAAAATATGTGGCCCTATTTTCTATGCGGTCTATCTTTGATTCTAATTGCTTTAACACAGGTAATGATAAGCCCGGATGCCTTCTAAACCAATCTAAAAAAGCCTCTCTTGGAATGTATAGAGCCTGAACGGTGCTACCAATAGCCACGCATCCTTTGCTATATCTACCGCCATTTAAACATGATGTTAGCCCCGTAAAATCGCCAGGCCCTACAAGTGTTAGTATGTGCTCTTCTGCCGTGCTTAAGCACTTGCAAACTTTTGCGTGACCAGATAATATCCAATAAAACCCTTCAGCATCTTCACCTTCACGAAAAAGACTTCTACCTTTTACAAAAGATTTGAGATCACCTTCTGCAATGAACAAATTATAGAGCTCCGGATAATCTCCACCAAAAACCTGCTGATAGGTTGCTAAAAACGAAGGTGTATCTACAGCTAACATCTTTTTTGTTTCATTGAGGCGTAAAAGTATTGTAACTCCTCGCTTTAGCTATGATATTTATCAGACCTAAAAGTGACAAATAACTTATCTCCACCGCCTTAATCCTGACGTTTGTTTTAGGTTGCGTTAACCGCTTTTCTACATTTGCTATGCAATACAACAATGATGAAAAAAGAGCGAATCAGGAGACAAGATATTCTAGAATACCATCAAAGTGGCCGTCCAGGAAAGATTGAAGTAATTCCAAGCAAGCCCAGCAATAGCCAGCGCGACCTTTCTATAGCATATTCTCCCGGTGTTGCAGAACCCTGCAAAGAGATTGCCCAAAATCCTGATGCGGCCTACAACTATACAGCTAAAGGCAATTTAGTTGCCGTAATTTCTAACGGTACAGCCGTTTTAGGTTTGGGTGATATTGGCCCTCTGGCAAGCAAACCAGTTATGGAGGGAAAAGGTGTATTGTTTAAAATATTTGCAGATATTGATGTTTTTGACATTGAATTAGACACCAAAGACCCTGATAAATTTGTAGAAACAGTTAAAATAATGGCGCCAACGTTTGGCGGTATCAACTTAGAAGATATAAGTGCCCCAGCGTGTTTTGAAATAGAAAAACGGCTCCGTGATGAACTTGACATTCCTGTAATGCATGACGACCAACACGGCACGGCTATTATTACGGGAGCAGCATTACTCAACGCTTTAGCTGTTGCTAAAAAAGATATAAAAAAGGTTAAGGTGGTTTTTAATGGTGCTGGGGCAAGCGCCATTTCTTGCGCCCGCACTTTTGTTTCACTGGGTGTTAAACCAACCAATCTCTTTATGGTAGACAGTAAAGGGGTTATTACTAAAGATCGTGACAAGTTAAGTGCTGAGAAAAGAGAATTTGCACAAAATACCAACCAAAAAACACTAGAAGAATGTATTAAAAAAGCAGACGTTTTTGTTGGTCTTTCGCGCGGAAATATACTTTCGCAAGACATGGTTAAAAGTATGGGCAAGAACCCTATTGTATTTGCACTTGCCAATCCAGACCCTGAAATTAGCTATAAAGACGCAAAAGCAGCCCGCAAAGACATCATACTTGCAACCGGTAGAAGTGATCATCCAAATCAGGTAAACAATGTATTAGGGTTTCCTTATATTTTTAGAGGTGCCTTAGATGTACGCGCCAAGAGCATCAATGAAGAAATGAAGCTGGCGGCAGTACACGCCATTGCCAACTTGGCCAGTGAGCCCGTGCCTGAGATTGTAAATATTGCTTATAATCAACGTAACATAGGTTTTGGGCCAGAGTACATCATTCCGAAACCATTTGACCCGCGACTCATAACCCGCGTTGCTCCTGCTGTTGCAAAAGCAGCCATGGATAGCGGGGTGGCTTTAAAACCGATTAAAGACTGGGATGCCTATCGTGAAGAGCTACAGCGCAGACTTGGCCGTGATGATAAATTTATACGCCTAGCTATGGAGAAGGCAAAAGCCAATCCACAGCGTGTAGTTTTTAGCGATGGCGATAGTTATAAGGTCCTCAAAGCCGCACAAATCCTTCAAGATGAAGGCATTGCTCAGCCTATTTTACTAGGCAACGAGAAAAAAATTGTAAAAATGATAGACCAATACCAACTTGGTATTGATGAAATCAAAATAATAGATCCGCGCGCAGAAGAAGATTTAAGCCAACACTTTGCGGAATGTTATTGGAAAAAGCGTCAGCGCAAAGGAATTACCCTTTATGAGGCTAAAAAATTGATGCAACACCGCGAGTACTTTGGTAGTATGATGGTTGACTGTGGCGATGCAGATGTGTTAATTAGCGGACTAACAGTTAAATACGCTACTGGTTTACGTCCGATCTTAGAAATTATTGGCCCTGCACCAGGTGTTAATACAGTTTCTGGCCTTTACACCCTCCTCACAAAACATGGGCCTTTATTTTTAGCAGACACAACCATTAATGAAGAACCCACTGCAGAGGAGATTGCCGAAATAGCTAGCAATACCGCAAAGGCATTAAAGCGCACCAATATCACCCCTAAAATGGCCTTGTTGAGTTACAGTAATTTTGGATCTCATAAAGGTGCCGTACCCAAAAAAATGCATAAAGCCGTAGAGATTCTTAGAAATAATCACCCAGATTTATTGGTTGATGGCGAGATGCAGGCAAACTTTGCGATGAACAAAGAGCTGCTTGAAGAAGTGTTCCCATTCTCTGATTTGGTGGGCAAGACACCAAACGTGCTCATCTTCCCAGATCTAGCAGCAGGTAATATCGCCTATAAACTGCTACAAAGCTTTGGCGCTGTAGAAGCTATTGGCCCATTACTAATTGGTGTGAACAAAAGTGCCCACGTGTTACAAATGGGCAGTAGTGTACGCGAAATTGTAAATGTATGTACCTTGGCCGTGGTTGATGCACAAACAAGAAAACAAGCGCACAACTAGCAAAACCAAACAAAAAAGCCCTGCAATTTTCTTGTAGGGCTTTTTTTGTTTTAGGATATCTATCCCTTATTCTTTTGGGCTAGTTGTTGTGGTGGTTGTGCTGATACCTAAACGCGCCTTAACCAAAGGTAAAATGTCTTCACCTTTTTCTACAAAAATCACAACGCCTTTGCTTTGTGAGCTGTCTAACACGTAGGTGTAACCTTTTTCTCGTGCTACGGCATCTACTGCGTTCTGTGCCTTTTCTACAATAGGACGCATCAATTCCATTTGCTTGTTTTGAAAATCTTCTTGGGCTTGTACTTGGTATTGCTGAATACGTTGTGCCATGGCCTCAAGTTCTTCTTGCTCTTTTGTGATTCGCAATTGCGTCCAGTTATTTTGATTGGCAATCAAGTTTTGATATTTGGTCTGCGCTTCTGTTTGCATCTCTTCCATATCTTTCTGTAGCTGCTCACCATAACGTTGCATCTCATCTTCCATAGCCTTTGTTTCAGGCATTACACTAATGAGCTGATCTACATTGATATGTGCAATTTTTAAGCTTTGCGCATAGGCGCCACTTAAAATGGCAATGTTTAGTGCTACTGCAGTTAATACTTTTCTCATGTTGTTCATTTTAATTTTAATATCCTAAAGTTTCTAAAATTTCTTCGCTTATATCTATTTTATCATTGGTGTAGAGCATTGTAAGCGAGCTTGCTCTATCAAATACAGCGTCCAGTCTTTTTTTTCTAGCCACATCCTGTATCGCATTATACACTTGGTCTTGGATGGGTTTGATTAACTCTGCACGTTTTTTAAATAAATCACCTTCTGGCCCAAAATACTGGCGTTGCAACTTTCGTGCCTCACTTTCTTTTGACGCAATAACCGCTTCGCGTTCTGCAACCATTTCATCAGTAAGCAAAACCCGCTCTGCATCTAGCGACTTCTGTAATGCATCAGCTTCACTTAATAGGGCTGCTACTTCTCCTTGCCATTGCTGGCTCATTTGATCTAGTTGTGCTTGGGCTTGTGTATACTCGGGGATCTTTTTTAAGATATAATCTGTATCTACAATGCCAAAACGCATTTGCCCATGTAATGCGCTGAATATCAGTGAAAAAGCGATAAAAAAGAACGTTTTTTGCATAAGCCGGGCGAAAGTAATGAAAATTAGAATTGTTGACCAATAATGAAATGTGTTTGCCATCCGCTTGGACGAATAGTACCGGGTATATTATCAAAGCCATAGCCCAAGTCTATACCCAACAAACCAAACATTGGCATAAATATGCGCAAGCCAACACCTGCGCTACGCTTAAGCTCAAACGGACGATACCGCCAAAAATTATTATAGTTGTTACCGCCTTCAAAAAATGCAAGGGCAAAAATTTGCGCATTTGGGTTTGGCGAGATTAAGAAGCGTGTTTCAAGAATAAACTTATTGTAAAGTGCACCGCCACCTAAAGGGGTTATGGTTTGGTTAGGATAACCGCGAAGGCCAATTACTTCCCGCCCATCAATAACGAAGTTTTGGAGCCCATCACCTCCTAAATAAAAACGTTCAAAAGGTGGTAAACCAATGGCGTCATTCCACGCGCCTAAAAAGCCAAATTCTGCATGAGCGCGGAAAACCAACTTGTTTTTAAAAGCTACGGGCGTAAACCAATCCGCATTAAACTTCCACTTATGATATTCTATCCAAGCATATTTTTCTTCAGAATCTGCATTGGCATAGTCTAAATCAGAGAAATAACTAAAGGGTGGTGTTACTTCTAATTCACCAGAAAACTGTGAGCCTTTTGTGGGGAAGATCGGCACATCTGTGCTGTTACGTGCCAAAACAATTCTATAGTTGATGTTGCGCGATTGGCCGTTGTTAAAATTTAAGAAGCTTGTGGGGTAGTTGCTCATGTTAAAGCGCCTAAATTCTAGCCCCTGATACAGCGTAAAATAATCATCAGGCCATTTTAAACGCTTACCCAACCCGATGTTTACCCCGGTTATTGTTAAGGCTTGTCTGCGCGGGTCGTTCTGCGCAACGCCGTTGGTTTGAACATTATGATAAACTGAAAAAGTGAATGATTGTGGCTTTTTACCACCGAGCCAAGGTTCTGTAAAACTAAGGCTATAGCTCTGAAATTGCCGTCCGTTGCTTTGTGCACGCAAACTTATGGTCTGGCCATCACCACTTGGTAACGGGCGCCATGCATTGCCGTTAAAGGTGTTTCTGGCACTAAAGTTATTAAAGTTCAAACCTAGCGTACCAATAATGGTACCTCCGCCCCATCCTCCTTGTAATTCTAGCTGGCTGGTACTACGTTCTACCACTGTATATTCAAGATCTACCGTACCTGTTTCTGGATTTGGTTTTGGTGTAACGTTTAACTGCTGTTGGTCAAAATAACCCAACTGGGCAAGTTCTCTAATGGTACGTTGAATTTGTGTTTTGCTAAACAAATCGCCCGGTTTGGTACGCAATTCACGGTAAATAACATGGTCATTTGTGCGGTCATTACCCGTAACGGTAACGTTGGCTACTGTAGCTTGCCTGCCTTCTCTAATTCTAATTTCTATATCAATTGAATCATTAGAAACCGCTAATTCTACGGGAATAACCTGGCTAAACAAATAGCCATTATCTAGATACAACGTAGCAATATCATTGCCATTCATATCTAGGCTAACACGTTCATTAAGCAGCTTACTATCAAAAACATCTCCTTTTTCAAGGCGTAAAATGCGTCTTAATATTTCTGTGCTATATTTTGTGTTACCAACAAATGTGATGTTACGGAAGTAATATTTTATTCCTTCATCTACCCAAATCTCTACGTTGATTAACCCTTCTTGTACAGAATAAATAGAATCCTTTACAATGCGCGCATCGCGATAGCCAGCTTCATTAAAAGCTGAAATAACACCCCTTTTGTCTGATTCATATTCAGACCTGCGCAGTTTACTGGATTTAAAAATATTTTTAACACCACGCTCCTTGGTTTCTTCCATGGCCTTGAGGAGTGTTTTTGTGGGCACATTGGCATTACCGTGAAAAACAATGTCATTAATTTTTACACGATTTCCGGCCTGAACTTTAATCCCCAAGATTACCGTATTACGGATGGCAGTATCTGGTGTTTGAATAATTTCTACCGCAACATCTCTATATCCTTTTTCAATAAAATAACGTTCAATTTTATTTTTAGAGGTGATGATGAGGTTTTCGGTTACAATGTTTCCGCGTTGTAACTTAAGCTCTTCGCGTAAATCATCTTTCCACGTTTTTTTTATACCCGTAAAGTAAAACTTAGATAATTTGGGAAGTTCTGTTAAGTGAAGATCTAGAAAGATGCGGCTACCTTGTTTTTCAGTAACATATATAGTAATGTCTGAAAACAGCCCTTGTTTCCAAAGGTTTTTAACCGCAGTGCTGAGTTTACCACCGGGTACGCTCACCTTGTCGCCCACGGTTAGACCACTCAACAAGATTACCACGTTTTTGTCAAGATTATCAGCACCACTTACGGTAATACCGCCAATTTCGTACTCCACACCCGCGATAATTTCCACATCATTAATGGTAGAAATTTGCGCATGGATTGTGCTGTAGGTCAGCAAAGCCATCAGAACCGCTATACACTTCTTCATCATTCCTCTTTTAGCTGTTCACTGGTTTTACCGAAACGCCTTTCTCTATGCTGAAAACTATGAATGGCCTTGTATAAGTCATGTTTCTTAAAATCAGGCCACAATGTATCAGAAAAATACAATTCTGCATAGGCAATTTGCCACAACAAATAATTACTAATTCTATACTCGCCACTGGTCCTAATCAATAAATCTGGGTCTGGTAGATTGCGGGTATAGAGATACTGCTCAAAAAGGTTTTCTGTAATGGCCTCAGGGTTTATTTTATTGGCTAATACATCTCGTGCAATGTCTTTAACCGCGTTAATGATTTCTGATTTTGAGCTGTAGCTCAAGGCTAACGTTAGTACCAAATGGTCATTGTGAGCGGTATCAGCAATTACCTCTAGCAACTCTGCGTGTGCTTTTTTAGGTAACTTCTTTAAATCGCCAATGGCGTTTAGTTTGATTTTGTTTTTTTGAAGGGTAGGGAGTTCATTTTTGAGCGTGCCCACCAAAAGACTCATTAAGGCATTTACTTCGCGCTGGGGTCTGTTCCAATTTTCTGTGCTAAAAGCATACACCGTTAGATATCCAATACCCAATTCTGCACAAGCAGTGGTAAGTTCGCGCAGGGCCGTTACACCGTTTTCATGACCTTTAATTCTACTAAAATAGCCTTGCTTCTTTGCCCAGCGACCATTGCCATCCATAATTACAGCAATGTGTTTTGGCATGCGTTTAGCATCAAAACCCTGCTCTTCTATTTTATGTATGATTCTAGAATCTAGAGCAGCGTTCATTTTTTGGTGTTAAGGCGAAATAAATATGAATTCCAGAAAAAACATACCAATCATTATTGGCACTATTTCCGCGGTCGTAACCTGACTTATCTGTATCTGTAATAGAGCGGTCTGCAAAGTAAGCCGCCAGGGCTCCGCGATCTTCTGCCAATTGATTGGTATTTACATATTTACCACTTGTGTCATCTAAATAATCTGTGCTGGTGGTGCGCAAACCCGTTTCTAAGGCAACAGAAAAACTAGGGCCAATGCTCCACCGATAGCCAATGCCAAAAGGCAAACTCATGCCCGCTAGGCCATAACGCCCCGTTGCATTTTGAGCTGTACCCTGCCCTTCTGTGCCTAGTGGCTGTAAATCATACCACCTGCCATCTGTATACTGCGCTTGTGGATTAAACCCGAAAATGGCGATGCCCCCAAAAATATAAGGGCTGTGGTTCATTTTTTTTGAGCCCGTTATGTAGGGCAAAAAATTAATCTCCAGCATTACGCCAGCTTCCCAAATGGATGTTCTAAAATGTTGATTTCTGTTTTGTCTGGCCTGCCATGTGCTTAGCGCATCATCATTGATAAGCATACCCCTATTGCCCATAAAGCGAATACCGTAATGCGTATTAAACTGGTATCTAAAGGCCAGGCCACCCACCCAGCTTTGCGGTGCATGAATGTTTTGATTGCCAACATCGCCTAAAAAATTAGTACCACCGCCAAAAAGGCCGAGTTCTGTAAACTGTGCCTTTGCCGGCAAAACCAGAGCAAATAGTATGATACTTAGTAATTTACGCATGTAGTAATAAGCCTTTTTTAAAAGGTGGGCAAATATACAGTTTATGCAGTAGCAGCCCTGATGATGTTCGTGTTCTAGTTGCGTCTATCCAACCCCCACATAAGCTTATTGCGCAAGGTTGCTGAAAAGTCTTGTAAATCGGTTTGTATGAGCTTAATTCTAACCTCAGAGCGCTGCAAAAACAAATCCACATCATTTGTAAATGAGTAGGAACGCGAATCAAGTGAGGCAAGAAATTCATTTTCTCTGGATTCTATTTTCAGTCGGATCTTAAAGTCGATAGGTATAACGAACGGACGCACAGTTAGATTATGTGGCGCGATGGGTGTAAGCACAAAATTTTGTGAACCCGGCATCATAATTGGCCCGCCACAGCTTAAAGAATAGCCCGTAGAACCCGTTGGTGTAGCAATAATTAGCCCATCTGCCCAATATGAATTGAGATACTCACCATTGATATAAGTATGTACCGTAATCATGCTAGTGGTATCTTTTCTGCTTACCGTTACTTCATTCAGGGCGAAATTTGGTTCTAGTGGCGCCTCACTAGAGGTAGTAACCATTAGCGTGCTGCGTTCATTAATAGCGTATTTGCCACTTACCAGTTTATCTATGGCTTGGTTAATTTCATCTTTTGCAACGTTGGCTAAAAAACCTAGACGGCCCGTATTAATACCAAGTATAGGAATACCTGTGTTGCGCACAAGGGTTACGGCATCAAGAATGGTTCCATCGCCACCAATGGTAATAAGCACATCTGGGGCAAAATTTGCCAATTCTTTATGATTAGAAAAAATGGGATATTCATGCTCCCAAGAGCAATTATCGCGTAAAAATGTATCTAACCTACTATACATACCTAGCACAACATCTTCGCTTAGCAAGCGCTTGTACAAACCTTCTATATAAGGCCGTGCTTCTAGGGTAAAGGCTTTGCCATAAACGGCAATACGCATAATTACATGTTTAAGTATTTGATAAAATTCTCGAACCGCGCCTTCATATCAACAGCATATTCACTTTCATGATAACTGGCTTTGATATTGTATTCATAGCGCTGAAAGGTCTGTATGATAGCAGTAAGATCTGTTCTGTTAATGCGCAGGGTTAATTCTAAGATTGCACTGTTGGGTTTAGAGGTGATGTAAAATGCCAAAATCTTACCGTCATTGCCCTCCACAATTTGCGCAATCTGGCTGAGGTGATAATCATTCTGATTCATCTCTAGCACCAAAACCGCTCCGGGCACTTTAGAGCTGAGCATCCCCCCCATCATCTTCACTAAATCTAGTGGATAGAGATACCCCATATAATGCTCATCTGCATCTAATACGGGCAGCATGCTAACATTGTAATTATGAATAGCATTAATGGCCTCAAAAACGTGTTTTTCTGCAGAAACAAATGCGCGCACCAATTTGTCTTGTGCAACACTTATGGGCGCATCGTCATCAGGTGCATCTAGCACATCGCCTTCGCTAAGCAGACCAGCATAAAGCTCGCCATCAAAAACGGGCACATGGCTAACCTTGTAATCATCCATAAGTGTTTGGGCCGTGTACAACTTATCATCAAGTTGTAGCGGCTTAACATCATTGCGCAAAAGTTGAAGTACTATCATATTCTGAACAAACTTAAATCTTTTTCAATGCTATCGTGTTACTTTCTCATAACCTTTGCAAATCAATATTAGCACACATCTTACTGCTAGTACAATTTGTATGGTTATATTAAATGACGTTAAATTTTATAAAATGTTGCTTACATCATGAAAAACACAATGCTCTCCATTAGCCTTTTTAGCTTGCTATTAGCTTCTTGTGGCGGTACAGAACCTGAAAAAGAATCTCAAGAAGTTATCAAAACAGAGGAAACTACTGCGATAGAGGTACCTGACATTGCCGAAATAACTATTGAAGGGAATGATCAAATGAAATATAACCTTGACCGTATTGACGTTTATGAAGGCCAGACGGTAAGATTAACCCTAAAAAATGTTGGTGTATTATCTAAAGAAGCAATGGGCCATAACTGGGTTTTGGTTAAGGCAGGCACCGATAAAGAAGCTTTTGTAGCCGCTGCTATGAATGCTAAAGACCAAGAATATATCCCTCAAGACTTTAAAGAAAGCATCATTGCACACACCTCATTAATTGGCGGGGGCGAAGAAACCACCATTACGTTTGAGGCACCTGCCAAAGGATTTTATCCTTTTTTCTGCTCGTTTCCTGGGCATTATGCTTTTATGAAGGGTACCTTCTACGTAAACGCGAAGTAATTTTTTATTTCTCACGGAGCCGCCCATATTTTGGGTGGCTCTTTTTTTTACCAAAGCCCATAGCTTTGCGCTAAATAATATATACATGACCAAACTTAGTGTAAACATCAATAAAGTAGCCACATTGCGCAATGCCCGTGGTGGCAACACTCCTAATGTATTGCAAGTGGCTTTAGATTGTGAGCGATTTGGTGCGCAAGGCATAACCGTACATCCAAGGCCTGATGAGCGCCACATTAGAAGAGATGATGTCTATGCACTAAAACCCGAACTAACTACGGAGTTTAACATTGAAGGATACCCGAGCGCGGATTTTATGGCTATGGTTTTAGATGTAAAACCTGCTCAGGTTACACTTGTGCCAGACCCCCCGGGAGTGCTTACCAGCAATGCTGGTTGGGATACCATTACCCATAAATCTTTTTTGGTGGATGTTATTGGAAGGTTTAACGAAGCTGGAATCCGGACGTCTATTTTTGTAGAAACCAACGAAGAACATATCAAAGGTGCTGCAGAAACAGGCACCCACCGCATTGAGTTATATACAGAAGATTACGCGAAAGGCTTTGCTAAAGATCCCGAAAACGCCATTGCCCCATACATTTACAGTGCAGAATTGGCCACGCAATTAAATCTCGGCATAAACGCTGGGCACGATTTAAGCCTAGACAACTTGGCCTATTTTGCCACACATATTCCCAATCTACTAGAAGTGAGTATAGGCCATGCGCTGATTTGTGACGCCCTGTATTTGGGCCTCGAAAACGTTATCCAAATGTATTTACAACAATTGCGCATTGCAGAAATCGCCAAAAACCCAACACCATGAAATTGTTTAGCCGTATAACAGGCGAAGGTAGACCCCTCATTATTTTACACGGGCTGTTTGGCATGAGCGACAATTGGTTAACCCATGCTAAAAAATATGCTGCTATTGGGTTTCAAGTGCATGTATTAGATCAGCGTAATCACGGGCAATCGCCACATAGCGATACTTTTAGTTACCAGGCAATGGCTGATGATTTAGTAGAATATATGAACGAGCATCAGTTAAAAGAAGCCAGTATTATTGGGCATAGTATGGGCGGCAAGGTTGCCATGCTCTTTGCTTGCCAACATCCTGAAATGGTTACGAAACTCATTATTGTAGACATCGCCCCAAAAGCTTACCCCATACACCACCAACCTTTTATTGATGCCCTTAAAAAACTTGATTTTACAACCATAAAATCACGTAGCCAAGCCGATGAAGCGCTTAAAAAGGACATTTCAAACTTCGCCATCAGACAATTTCTACTAAAGAGTTTGTATTGGCAAGAAAATGGCACACTCGCCCTGCGTTTCAACTTACCCGTTATTGAAGCCAATTTGGCTATGGTAGGCGAGGCGCTTTTTGATGAAGCCGAATATTTGGGTGAAACACTTTTTATTAATGGCGGAGAAAGTAATTATATCACACCGGCAGATGAACCTTTGCTTTTGGTGCATTTTCCGTTGGCACACTGCCATACCATACCACAAGCAGGACATTGGGTTCACGCTGAAGCTGCAGAAGAATTTACCGAAGTAACCTCTTCGTTTTTATTGGGGCTTTATTGAGGATTAGGGAT
>CAYQDW010000035.1:0-24460 GCA_964416385.1 uncultured Cryomorphaceae bacterium
TCCTAGTGGGGCAACACATCAATTTCTAACGGCTTGTAAATTTAATATTTGCAAGCCGTTTTTTATTCGGGGGACGCTTTAAGGTCTGAATAACAATATATCACCCCAGCTTCCTAGCCTCTGTGAGCGGTTTTTCTCTTTGAGATTAAATGTGAATTACGAAGAATAATTGGCAAGAGTATGTGGCTTTATTAAAATTAGAAACAACGTGTGGAGAAGCGCCATTTATTGTTTCTCGTTATGACCCTGTTTCTGACAAACAGGAATTACTGCCTTGAACAGACTAGAAAATAACTCAACTAAGCTTTAGCTGTATAAGATTAATAGAACAGCGCAATGATGGTGTTATGCTCCGTTTTTAAATCCACCGAGATATACTACCTTTCTTTAAAGTTAATGATGAACAATAAAGAACAGACTTACAGCGTTTTACACTGAATTAAGAGAAATAAAAAAAGCGTCAAGCAATTGACCCTTAATTAAATTTTAGATTAAAACTAAAAATTTATGACAGTAAAGGAATACAAGGAATTGGTAGAGAAAAATGGTCGGGTTTTTTACATGAGCAGAGAAGAAGCGATGATGAATATGGAGGGTGAGGAACTGGAAGCGTTCAAGGAACTTACAGGTGGTACACAAGTAAGTTTCATAACCAACTATCCCAAAAAGTAAAAAAACAGTAATATTAGAGATTATAGCCAGTTTAACTCCCAAAGGGTCGCTTATCATTTCTTGCCTAAAAACATCCATTAACCTAAATAAGCATAAAAACCAAGTTTTTTTAGCATTGGGTTAATTTGACTTACGTTAAATTAACTATCAGTAATCAATCACGTATATTATTTGTACTTCATTACGAGGTATATCGCTCCCATTGATAGCCTTCAATGCAAATGGGCTGCCATTCTTGCTGACCTCTATAGCCGTATATAACTTCAATTTATCATGAGTATTGCCATTGGCAATTACGCGCATATTGGCTTCAAACGACTTAGATACTGGACCTACAATTACTTCCCAATCTTCCCTCTGAGGTATAGTTAGTGTTGTAATGTTTTTATCATTTGTAAATATTACTGTAAGGCTTCCGCCAGAATAAATCGTGCTGCTATTTACTTTATACTTAACATAATATTCGTCTGCCACATATGATGACGGATCCGTTTCTTTAGTACAACCAGCGATAACAGTAAGAAATAAAAGAGCAATTAATTTTAATCTTAATAATTTCATACAGAACATTTTTGCGAAATTAAAAATAGTGGATGACGCCAATATTAGGGGCATAAATGGCATTTTAAAATTCAAATTAATCTCTTTTATCAATATCCGCCTAATTCTATTATTCACCATAATTTATAAATGACTGCAATGGGGTATCAAAACATTGTTCAGCACAATTAATCGACATCATAAAATGTTACCGTAAAGACTTAATTCGCAAAAACCATCCTTTTAGTATCAATCAATTCACCTTCCACCCAAAGGCTGTATAAATAGGTGCCGCTCATACCGTAGCCATGATGGTACGCTACTTCATTAAGACCTGGTAAAATCGCAACGGGCAACTGGGCTAATTCTACGCCTTCTACGCTGGTGATTTTTATGACAGCCTGTTTGTCTCTTGCACTTTCTGGTGCTTTAAAACCGATAATCGTGGCATCATCAAACGGATTTGGATAGTTTGGCATAAGCGCTAATTCGGCCGGAACACGTGCAGCAGGCGAATTTACCGCTAAACCATAAAGACCAAACTCGGTATCAAATAGACTTTCTAAACCATTGGCATCTTGTGCACAAAGGCTAAGCAAAACATCGCTGCCTAGCGCTGGATATATAGTATGTGTTGTTCCTGTAAAGGTGATTAGTGTATCAAAGTCTAAAGCCGTTGTGCGTATACCAAGCCTATAAGTACCATAGGCATTGGGGTCTTGTACATCAATAACAACTGAACCATCTGCCTGAGGCGATCCCGTAAACGTTGGTTGTTGCGGGCCAAGTGCTAATACTGCTGCAGCATTGGCGTTGATTACTGCGTTTCTTGCGAGGTAGTTAAAGTCTACATAAAAACTATCAATAACATTATCTCCGTCTGTATCAACCCCCAAAATATCATCTGAAGTGTGCTGGCGGTCTGTATAGCCTGAGCCAACGCCTGCATCGCCATGCTCATTAGCGCTGGTAAAGCGCACTGCTGCAATATTCTTCTTCCTAAACGGAATGTGATCTCCGCCCCTACCCGTTCGGTCTTCTGCACTCATCAGGCTAATTTGCATGGGCACGGAAGCGTTTGGCAGCACTTCCTCCTCATATTCTAGCTTAATAAATCGCGCCAGCATTTTGTGCAAGCTGTTAAATCCACCATAAGAAAAGATGCGCACTTGGGTACTATCAATATGATTTGGCCCTGGGCATCCTGGTGGCGAACTGGTTTGTCCACAAATTATACCACCAATCACATCATTGTTTAAAACTGCTTCTACCCCAATGCCATGATCATCTATAAAGCCCGCAAACTCATAGGCGCCCCATAAGCCTTGTTCTTCTGCGGTAGTGGCCATAAAAACTATGGTTTGTGGAAATGTATATTGGCTCATAACACGTGCCAATTCTAAAACCAAAGCCGTTCCACTGCCATTATCTTCCATCCCATGTGCCACGCAAGCCGTGTCGCAGTTGCTTTCACAACGGCTGTCGTAATGGCCTTCAATAATGATGATGTCTTTTTGGGCGGTGTCTGAGCCTGGCAAAACACCAACAACATTCTTGTGCTTAGTCATGCCACAAATGGGCAACGTAAAGTAAAAATGACTGGCAAGCAAACGATTTTCATTGCGCATTGAAAATTGATTGAACTTGCTAAGAATCCAATTTCGCGCAGCACCAATACCATAATTTAATGCTGTTGTATCTGACCCGGTATTACGCGTTTCAAAATCATCAAGGCGCTCTAAATAAACTTTTAAAGAATCTGGCGAAATCTGATTCTGAATGCCACTTAAAATTTGAACATGGCCAGTTATAGGCGTTTGTTGCGCATAATTTGCGGGGTTATACGCGCCTGTAAGCACTTGAAACGCTACAGGATTTACCAACCCTCTGTTTTGGGCCATAATAATGCTCGGAACAAACGCTAGCAGTAGTAGTAATTTTTTCATCTGAATTTGATTTACCAAAGTACTTAACACAACAAAATGCATGAGGTTTATAATACAGATGTATAAGGAATACACAAAGTAAAAACACCTATGGCTGTGATAAAACAAAGCAACACCTGTGTATCATTTTTAGGTAATGATAAAGATGCGTTTCTTAGTAATTCTCCATATTTACAACATGAAACACTTGGTTGTATTTACTGGAGCTGGAATAAGTGCCGAAAGCGGCATAAAAACCTTTAGAGATAGTGATGGGCTATGGGAAACTTATGATATTTATGAAGTGGCCACACCAGAAGCATGGCGCGCCAATCAGGCACTTGTGCTTGGTTTTTATAACGCCCGAAGGCAGCAGTTAAAAACGGTGCAGCCAAACGCAGCACACACCCTATTAGCATCATTAGAAACGCATTTTAAGGTGAGTATCATCACCCAAAATGTAGACGATTTACACGAGCGGGCAGGCTCGACTTCGGTAATGCACCTGCATGGCGAGTTACGCAAAGTGCGTAGTGACACAGATCCGAATTATATTAAAGATTGGGGGTATAATGATGTAGAGCTAGGGCAGAAGTGCCCAGCTGGCGGTCAGCTACGCCCTCATGTTGTGTGGTTTGGTGAAGACGTTCCTAAAATGCCAGAGGCAGAAAAACTGGCAGAAACTGCAGAAATTTTCGTGGTTATTGGTACCGCATTAAATGTATACCCGGCAGCCGGCTTAGTTCATTACGTGCCAAAATCAACTCCCGTATTTTTAATAGACCCACAACCCGTTGCAACAAACAGACCCTACACGCATGTAAAAGAAAAGGCCTCTGTAGGCATGAAAATACTTAAAGACCAGCTAATGAAAGACTATACATATTAATTGTATATTTGCCGCGAAATTAACGATGGGTATGGAGGGGACTACGGTCCCCTCTTTTATTGCATAATGGAAACGGAACGTTTGAACAACGCGATAAAAGCTGCATTAGAGGCAAATAACGCATATTTGGTAGATACCGAAATACAAGAAGGCAATCGTATTACTGTATTTGTAGATGCAGATGGCGGTATAAAAATTAGCCAGCTAAAGCAAATTAATCGTGAAATTGAAGGGTTACTAGACCGCGAAGCAGAAGATTTTGCACTAACAGTTTCTTCACCCGGATTGGAAAGACCCCTAAAAGTGCATCGCCAATATGTAAATAATGTTGGGCGCTGGCTCTTAGTAAAAGATAAAACAGGCACACAGGTAGAAGGCAAACTCATTGCCGTAAATGATCAAGAAATTACGCTTGAAATACCTGCAAAGAAGAAAAAAGAAGCACCGGCTGTGCAAAACATAGCCCTTGTAGATATTGATGAAACGAAAATTCAAGTTAGGTTTTAGCTGTAACGAATAACATGGAAAATAAGGCTATTATCGAGTCGTTCTCCGAGTTTAGAGAAGAGAAAAACATAGACAGAGTAACGCTCATGGCATTTATTGAAGATGCCTTTAGAAACCAGTTGCGCAAAAAATTTGGCACTGACGAAAACTTTGACGTAATCGTTAATCCAGACAAGGGCGACCTTGAAATTTGGCGTAACCGTACCATCGTTGATGATGAAGATGTAGAAGATTCTAATTTAGAAATCGCTCTTAGCCAGGCCCTGAAAATTGAGCCAGACTTTGAAGTGGGCGAAGAAGTATCTGAAGAGGTTAAAATCATCGATCTTGGACGCAGATTCATCCTCGCCTTTCGTCAGAACCTTGTATCACGTATACAAGAACATGATAATGCAGAGCTCTTTAAGCGCTACCAAGACATGGAAGGCGAAATCATTGCTGGTGAGGTACACCATGTACGCCACCGCGAACTAATCATTTATGATGACGAGGGCAATGAACTCATCCTACCACGAGATCAAATGATTCCTGAAAAGGATTTTTTCCGCAAAGGCGATACCGTACGTGCTGTGGTACGTTCTGTTACTTTTAAAGGCAATAAGCCTATCGTAATTCTGTCTCGCACCGATGAGCGCTTCCTAGAAAAACTCTTTGAACAAGAAATTCCTGAAGTTTATGACGGCCTAATCATGGTGCGCAAGGTGGTACGTGCGCCAGGCGAAAAAGCAAAAGTTGCCGTAGAAAGTTATGATGATCGTATAGATCCTGTAGGCGCCTGCGTGGGTATGAAAGGGTCTAGAATTCATGGCATCGTTCGCGAGTTGCGCAATGAAAACATTGATGTGATTAACTTCACCACCAACAACCAACTACTCATCTCAAGAGCATTGAGCCCTGCCAAGATCAGTAGCATGATTATCCATGATGAAGAAGGTCGGGTAGATGTATACCTAAAACCAGACCAAGTGTCGCTTGCCATAGGTAAAGGTGGAAACAACATCAAACTGGCCAGTAAACTTACAGGCTATGAAATTGATGTTTACAGAGACGATGTTGTTGAAGAGGAAGACGTTGAATTAACAGAATTCAGCGATGAAATTGATCAATGGATCATTAATGAACTAAAAGCAGTAGGCTGCGATACGGCCAAGAGCGTTTTAGATATGAGTATTGAAGATTTGGTGAATAGAACCGATCTTGAAGAAGAAACTATTGTTGAAGTTAGAAATATTTTGAAAGCAGAATTTGAAGATTAAGCTTTCAATGCTTTTTTTAAATTAAAAGAAAGAGCGGCTATTACATGAGTACAATCAGATTAAGCAAGGTTTTAAAAGAACTGAACATCGGGCTTGACCGGGCTATTGAAACCCTGGCCAATAAAGGCCATGAGGTAGAGAATAACCGCAATACCAAGATCTCAGATGAGCAGTATCAAATTCTGTTGTCAGAATTTGAACAAGACCGCTCTCGTAAAGAAAAATCTGAGCAGGTAAATCAATTGGTGCGTGAAGAGAAAGAAATCATGCGTCAAGAGAAAGAAAAAGAAACCGTTAAGCTCAAAGAGAAAGTAGACCCCCCTGCAGAAACTCCAGTAGTAGAAAAGCAGCCTGAGCCTACACCAGAACCCGTTAAAGAAGAAGAGCAACCTGTAGTTGCTGAAAAAGAAGCGCCCAAAGCCGAAGAAGAGAATACTAATGCGCCAGAAGCGGAAGCACCACAGCTCATAAAAGGTAAGGCAGATAAACCGCGGGGCCTTAAAGTGATTTCTAAAATTGATCTCACACCTAAGAAAAAGGAAGAAGAGAAGCAGGAAGAAGTAAAGAAAGAAGAAGCTGAAACGCCAGCTGTTGAAGAAGCCGTTGTTCCTACGGCTGAAACGCCTGTAGAAGAGCCTGTTGCAGAAACTCCAGAACCAGCACAACCAACGGTAGAAGAAGAAAAACCTGTTGAAGTACCTGCTGCAGAAAAACCTGTTGAGGAGGAAAAACCAGCTGCAAAAGAAGCTAGTAGCGACCGTATAGAAACCAAGTACATAAAACTTGATGGTCCTAAATTTACTGGTCAGAAAATTGAACTCCCTGTAGAAAGACCAAAGAAAAAGGCGGCTGATAAAGCCAAAGAAAAAGAAGACAACAAGCGCAAGCGCAAGCGTATAAAGAAGGTTCCAGAAAAGTTTGAAAAACCAGCTGGGCCAGGTGGCGATAAGCGCGGCAAACCAACGTCTAATACAGATAAGCGCAAAAAAGTTGAAAAGGCTGAGCTTACAGACGAGGAAATCCAAAAGCAGATTAAAGAGACCCTAGAAAAACTTACTTCTGGTAAGAAGAGTAAAGGTGCTAAGATTAGAAGACAAAAACGTGCAGACCGCCAAGAGCGTGAAGAACTTGAGGGCTTGCAACGCGAAGAGGAAAGCAAAATCCTCAAGGTTACAGAATTTGTTACGGCAACAGAATTAGCCAATATGATGAGCGTGCCCGTAACCCAAGTAATTTCAAGCCTAATGAGCTTGGGGGTTATGGTAACCATGAACCAACGCTTAGATGCTGAGATGCTAAGCCTGGTAGCAGAAGAATTTGGTTTTGAAGCCCAATTTGTAGATCAAGAAGTTACAGAAACCTTCCAAATAGAAGAAGATGCCGCAGAAGATCTACAACACCGCGCACCTATTGTAACGGTTATGGGTCACGTAGACCACGGAAAAACATCTTTACTTGACTACATACGTAAAGCCAATGTAATTGCAGGTGAAGCCGGTGGTATCACGCAGCACATAGGTGCTTACACGGTACAATTAGAAAATGGTTCACACATTACATTTTTAGATACGCCAGGTCACGAAGCCTTTACGGCCATGCGTGCCCGTGGTGCTCAGGTAACAGACATTGCCATTATTGTGGTTGCTGCAGATGATGCGGTAATGCCGCAAACCAAAGAAGCGATTTCTCACGCTCAAGCCGCAAATGTGCCAATTGTATTTGCCATTAACAAGGTAGATCGACCAACCGCCAATCCTGAAAAAATAAAGGAGCAATTGGCAGGTTTGAATTTATTGGTTGAAGATTGGGGCGGTAAAATTCAGAGCCAGGACATTTCTGCAAAAACAGGAATGGGCGTTAAGGAACTTCTTGAAAAAGTACTGCTCGAAGCAGAACTTTTAGACCTTAAAGCCAACCCAGACCGCAACGCCATGGGTACTGTTATAGAGGCCAGCTTGGATAAAGGCCGTGGTTATGTAACAACCATTCTGGTAGAAAACGGAACTCTCCGCGTAGGTGATTATGTGCTTGCCGGTATGTTTAGCGGTAAAGTTAAGGCCATGCTTGATGAACGCGGCCACCGCATAAAAGAAGCAGGGCCAAGCACACCATTAACGCTACTCGGCTTAGACGGTGCACCTCAAGCAGGAGATCGTTTTATCGTGATGAATGATGAGCGCGAAGCCAAGCAAATGGCTGCAAAACGCTTACAATTACAGCGTGAACAAAGTGTAAGAAGCCAGAAGAAAATGACGCTTGAAGAAATCGGTAGGCGTTTAGCTATCGGTGATTTTAAGGAGTTAAACATCGTTCTTAAAGGGGATGTTGATGGCTCTATTGAAGCACTAGCAGATTCGCTACAAAAACTTTCTACTGAAGAAATTGCCGTAAATATCATCCATAAAGGTGTAGGGCAGATTACTGAAGGTGACGTACTTCTTGCCTCTGCTTCTGATGCCATTATTGTTGGTTTCCAAGTAAGGCCAAGCGCAAATGCACGTAAAATAGCTGAACGCGAAAGCGTAGAAATCAGGTTATACAGCATCATTTATGACGCTATTAACCAGATACGCGATGCTATGGAAGGCATGCTTAGCCCTGATTTTGAAGAGGAAATTACTGGTGCAGCAGAAATTCGTGAAACGTTTAAAATCAGTAAGGTGGGTACCATTGCAGGATGTATGGTTACAGACGGTACCATCAGCCGTAATAGCAAAGTACGCCTTATTAGAGACGGAGTTGTAATCTATACAGGAGATCTTGGTAGCTTAAAACGCTATAAAGATGATGTTAAAGATGTACAGAAAGGTTATGAATGTGGATTGAACATTGCGAACTACAATGACATAAAGGTTGGTGATGTTGTAGAAGCCTTTAAGCAAGTAGAGGTTAAAAAGACATTGTAACCCCAACGATAATCACAAACTAAACAAAGCCGCACGAATACTGCGGCTTTGTCTTTTTTAACGCATCGCTAACACGTTTTGCCGATCTGCATATACCACATACAGAGTACAAACGTTTTGATACCAAATTAAAATAGATGAAAATATCCCGCCATTTCATTGTGCTCATTTTAGCCCTTTTATTTTCTTGGCTATTCTTTAAACGCTCTACAGGGCTTAATCTGCTCATTTTTGATAGTATCGCCTTAAGCGTGCTGTATTTTCTTGACCGTGAAAAATTTCAACACACCACCGTCCGCATTTTATTCATAGGCACATTGATTGCCGCAGTCTGCGTTACATGGCACAATACCGCTTGGAGTATTTTTGCACATCACATGAGCTTCGGTCTTTTGGGTGGTGTGCTGGCAGGGCCTCGACTTAAAAATTTAGTAAATATTGCCTTTGCGGGAATATTAAATATCATTTTAAGCGTGCAATCGTATTTTAACACACGTAAAACCACCCCTTTACATGCCCAGCCTAAAACACTTAAACGCGTTTGGTATGCTGTGCGTGTCGGGTTTATACCCGTTATTGTTGTTGCCATTTTTGGTACGCTATACGCCAAATCCTCTCCCTGGTTTAATACCTTTTGGCTCAAGTTTAATGCGTTGCTGCGTTCTCTTTTCGGAGATCTTTTTGAGATGTTCTCTTTTACGTGGCTTTTCACTTTTGTATTTGGCGCTTATCTCACCATCTATCTATTCTTCGCAACAGATAATGACCGTGTTGCAGACGCTGAAATGCAGCAACCCGATGATTTAACACGCAAGCGCAAACGTTACCGTGGAAGTATATTGGCGTTAAAACGAGAGTTGCATATTGCCATTCTACTTTTTGGCACGCTCAATCTGCTATTATTGGGGCAAAACGTATTAGATATCATCCATGTGTGGTTTGGCTTTTCTTGGAATGGCGACTATTTAAAACAGTTTGTTCATGAAGGTACCTACCTACTCATTTTCTCAATTATCATTAGTGCAGGATTGGTTATTTTCTACTTTAGAAACAACCTCAACCATTATAAAAACAACCGTTTGTTGCGCTGGCTTGCCTCGTTGTGGCTCGCTCAAAACGTTGTTCTAGCTGCAAGCGTTGCGGTGCGCAATATGCACTACATCAACTATTTTAATTTGGCTTATAAGCGTATTGGCATATTCTTTTTCCTAATTGCTGTGATTTATGGTCTCTATACAGTTTATCGTAAAGTAACCAGAAAAAAAACCATCAATTACCTCATCCGCACCAACGCCATGAGCATATACATAATCATACTAAGCATTGGCTTATTTAATTGGGATACCATTATTGCGCGATATAATTTTAAACATGCACAAGAAGCCTATATACATCTCAATTTTCTTTCCAAGCTTAGCGCTTCTGCTCTACCCTACCTAGAGCATGATATAGCGTTTTTAGAAACCGTGCGCTATGAACAAGACGAAATCTACGGTAGAGATGTATACGCCATTACACCTGAAACTTACGTGGGCCGCATTGAAACTAAAAAGACAAACTTTTTAACCGTATACGCCCGTAGGCATTGGCTAGAATGGAACTACGATGATTGGCGTGCTTATAGAAAGCTTACATCGGCCAGCAACTAAACCAGTTGTTTCTCTATATAATCAGAGTTCAACAGACTTAAAGCACCCATATATTTAAGGTTAAAAGAGATAATATCCCCTACCTTATAGTTGTTTTCGTTTTCGCCTAAGTCAAGAACAAGCATGTCGCTGCTTGCACCTGTAACAGCTATTTGGGTGTCATCAGGCACTAAAAAATCTGGCTGAATATCTAATAAACCTAAGTCGATGATGGCTCTATAGTGCGTTTGGCCATATTCGCTTTCGTCAATCTCATAGGCCTCGCCACTTGGGTTTGCAGCCAAGTTACCCACTGGCACCTTGGGCTTTTCCGTAAGCTCTATAATTTGCGCATACAACTTGATTACGTCTTGCTTAAGCTCTGGTATAGCATCATCTGTAAACAGGTTGTTACCAAAGTATAGCATCTCGCCAATTCTAAAATGGTTGATGCCTTGCGGAACTTGATGGTTAAAAAGGAGGGGCACAACCACAGAGGTGCCGCCACTTACAAAAGGTATTTTTTGGTTGAACTTGGCTTCTATCAACTGTTTATACAGGCTAAGCTGGATTAACTTATCTTGACTTGGCATAACCCCGTGCAAACAATTGAGGTTTGCACCAATACCCAAAACATTGATGTTTGGCAGCTCAAAAACCTCTTTATAGAAATCCAAGAGCTCTTCACCCATTACACCTTCCCGCAAATCTCCTAGCTCTACCATGATTAACACCTTGTGTACTACACCTTGCCGCACCGCTTCTTTAGAAAGCGCGCGTATGGTGTCTATTTCAGTATTAAAGCTCGTGTTTGCATACTTCACCACTTTGCTGATGTTTTTACCAGCAGGAGGTTTAATGTAAACAGTATTTACCGTTGGATCAATCTCCTTTACAACCTTTAGGTTGCTGATGCGTGAATCGCAAATTTCTCGCGTGCCTAAGCGAATGAGCTCTTCTATGTAGGCCTTGTTGCCACAAAGCAATTTGCTCACAATGGCCCATTCAATATTGTTTTCTGCAAAAAGTTGATTAAGAAACTTGTAGTTGTGTTCCAGCTTATCGCGAAACAACCTTATATATGCCATGTTTTTTAGTTTGATTTTTTGTAGCGCATTTCTACGTATTTACTCGTAAATCCAATCTTCTCATACAAATGGCGCGCAGGATTATCTGGCTCAACATGCAAAGCCATATCGCCACGGGCAACGCTAAGCGCTTTTTTTACAAGTGCTTTACCCACACCATGCCCCCGAAAAACCGGGTCTACGGCAATGTAAACCAAGATGTTTTCTGGAATAAAACCCTTCATGCCGGTTTTATTTACGATGGTAACGCCCATCATTTGGTCTCCCTCATGCGCAATGAGTATAAAACCACCG
This sequence comes from uncultured Cryomorphaceae bacterium, assembly GCA_964416385.1. Taxonomy (GTDB): domain Bacteria; phylum Bacteroidota; class Bacteroidia; order Flavobacteriales; family Schleiferiaceae; genus JAUHWL01. Next base: position 11,706 of record CAYQDW010000035.1, read on the forward strand.
CGATAGTATACGTAGTTAATACAACGCTCTATATCCTCTTTAGGATCGCCATATTGCTCTAGATGGGTAAATAAAAAATCTACAATTTGTGAATCACCAAACCGGTCGGGTTGATGCTTTTGTCTAATGTGCTGAATATCCATGCTTATTTTTTTTGGTTATCGGCAGCCCATTAAACATAAAATGATTGAGACTGGCAAGAAAAAAGGGGTTTTTCTTGGTTTTGTTATCCAGAAACTAAAGGAAGCAAGCGCATTTAATCCTCGTGCATATGACTACATAACATGTGCAACTGTAAATTAATATCAACATCATGTTTAAGTCAAACTTTTTGTTTGGTGCTTTATGCGCTATTTTGGCACCCTTGGTATGTTTTAGGCGGAGTGCCTTCCTGCAATTAACAATTTACATTAATGCATATTACCACTACCCTTGCCGGTGAAGACGTTTTGCTACTGCCACAAAAAGCCATTTACTGGCCGCGGCAAAAAGCGTTGTTCATTGCTGATGCACATCTGGGCAAGGGTGGTCATTTCAGAAAACATGGCTTGCCCATACCAACCGCTAGCATCACACAAGATTTACACCGGCTCAATGTACTTGTTGCCACACATAAACCCGAAACGATTTACTATTTAGGCGATCTATTTCACAGCGACCCCAATGCAGAGTGGGATCTTTTTGCCGATTGGTTGAAGCAAACATCCGCCATAAAACACGTTTTAATACTTGGTAATCATGACCGTGCATTGCGGCAACACGATTTACAGCATTGCTTGCAATTGGAAACCCGCATGTATTGCGGCCCTTTTTTACTAACACATGAACCTCTAGAAACACCCCCTACAGACAGTTATGTGCTCTGTGGACATATTCATCCAGGTGTACTACTCCGCGGCAAAGGGCGGCAGCGTTTACGCCTACCTTGTTTTTGGTTAGGTGAACAGCAAGGTATTTTACCTGCCTTTGGTCAATTAACAGGTGCAGTGCCAATTAAGGGTAAGGCGCGCGTTTTTGCGGTAGCTCAAGATGACGTGTTTGCCGTTTAAACAAAGAGATTTAATGCGCGCTCTAATGACTGTACATAGCCACTACCAAAGAGATTAACATGTACTAAAAGTGGGTATAATTGATGTAACGGAATCCGCTGCTCCCAGTCACTTTCTAGAGGAAAACTTTGGTGATAGGCACGGAAAACAGCATCATCAAAACCACCAAATAGTTTCATCATGGCCAAATCCATTTCCCGGTGACCATAATATACGGCTGGGTCTATCAACACGGGGTTGCCCAATGTGTCCGTTAACGCGTTGCCGTACCATAAATCGCCATGAATAAGGGCCGGTGCCTCATGTGGTATCAAGCTTTCTAATTTAGGATACAGTTTGCTAAAACGTGCTATGTGTGCAGCCCCTAACAATCCAGCATTAAAAGCAAGTTCTAATTGGTGATCAAGCCTATTAATCATATAAAATTCCGCCCAATAACGCATTTGCCCATTACTCTGAAAGAGGCTACCGATGTAATTATCATCCGCCAAACCAAATAGTTTATGCGTGTTGCGGTGCAATGCGGCTAACTTTTGACCAAAATTTTCAGCTGATCCCGTGTTCTGTCTCCCCGTTTCAATCCATTCTAAAACTAAAAATGCATCATCATCTGCGCAGCCGTTTGCAAGCACATGGGGTATGCGGAACGTGTTGGTTTGCTGCAAGGCCAGCAGCCCTTTGGCTTCCAGCTCAAACATTAGCGGATGATGGGCGGCATTATTTACCTTAACAAAAAAGGTATCGCTACCACGGGTTATTTTGTATGCTGCATTAACAGAACCTCCATGTACCGGCTTTATTGAAAAGGGTTTATCAATATCCTCTTGGCCATATAGCCTTATGGCTATTGCCGCTTGAAGGTTTTTATGCATAGCACAAATCTAACCCCGCGGTTTAAATGACCAATAAAACTTTGATTTTAGCCTAAAATGAGCATTTTTGATTTAACGGGCTTTTAACAACATTAGGCCCACTTAGACTGTTAAATTTGCGCTAACAACGTACAAAAAGACAATGGAAGAGACTGCAAATGGCACTGATATCGCAGCGCTTAACGAGCGTATTGAAAAAGAAAGTGCCCTTATCGGACTGTTAAATAATCATGTTTCTAAACGCATTATTGGCCAGAAAAAAATGGTTGAGAGCTTGCTCATCGGGCTACTCGGCAATGGCCATGTTTTGCTAGAAGGCGTTCCTGGCTTGGCAAAAACTTTAGCCATTAAAACCTTGGCTAATGCTGTTGATGGCAGTTTTAGTCGCTTACAATTTACCCCAGACTTACTGCCAAGTGATTTAATCGGCACGCAGATTTACAACATGCAAGCACATAGCTTTAGCACAAAGAAAGGGCCCATTTTTGCCAACTTTGTGCTGGCGGATGAAATAAATCGCGCCCCTGCAAAAGTGCAAAGTGCGCTACTTGAGGCCATGCAAGAGCGGCAAGTTACCATTGGCGAAGAAACGTTTGCTCTGCCAAATCCATTCTTGGTTCTCGCCACGCAAAACCCAGTTGAACAAGAGGGCACCTATCCTTTGCCAGAAGCACAGGTAGACCGTTTTATGTTAAAAACGGTGCTTTCTTACCCAACCATAGAAGATGAGCAACAGATCATCCGCCAAAACATGGCTTTGCATCACGAACCACTAAAGCCCATTGTTAAAATAGAGCAGCTCATTAATGCTCGTGGTATGGTGCGTGAAGTTTACATGGATGAAAAGATTGAAAAATACATTCTTGACATTGTGTTTGCCACACGCCAACCAGAAAACTACAGGTTGCCCAAATTAAAACCCTTAATAGACTTTGGCGCATCGCCACGCGGCAGCATAAATCTCGCCATTGCTAGCAAAGCGCGTGCTTTTATCAAGCAACGTGGCTTTGTAATTCCAGAAGATGTACGTGCTGTTGCGTTTGATGTACTTCGCCACCGCATTGGCATTACCTATGAGGCAGAGGCAGAGAATCTAACCACAGATAATATTATTACTGAGGTTTTAAACACCGTTGAGGTGCCTTAAGCATTATAAACCAATGATTTAATTGATAAAATCGCGCGCGCCCTTCTTCCATAGGGGGGCCGAGGGGTTTCAGGTTATGGAGACACAAGAACTGCTACGTAAGGTACGGAAGCTCGAAATAAAAACACGCAGGTTAAGTGAGCAACTCTTTTCTGGTGAGTATCACAGCTCATTTAAGGGGCGTGGCATGGCCTTTAGCGAAGTGCGCCAATACCAAGCCGGTGATGAAATACGCACCATTGATTGGAATGTAACCGCAAGAAAGCGGGAGCCTTATGTTAAGGTTTTTGAAGAAGAACGCGAGCTTACGCTCATGCTGGTGGTGGATGTGAGTGGCTCTGAAACTTTTGGTAGCCGCGTGCAACAAAAGCGCGAAATGATTGCAGAAATTTGTGCCACACTGGCTTTTTCGGCTTTAACCAATAATGATAAAGTGGGTGTTTTGCTGTTCAGCGATCGCATTGAGAAGTTCATCCCCCCTGTAAAAGGACGCCAAAATGTGTTGCGTATTATCCGCGAATTGGTAGAGCACGAAACACAAGGTACCCAAACCGATATACACCTGGCACTAGAGTTTTTGCATAGCGTGATAAAAAAGAAAGCCATCGTTTTTTTGCTTAGCGACTTCTTAGCTGATGGCTACGAAAAAAGCCTGCGCATAACAGCAAGAAAGCATGACCTTACTGGCATTCGTATTTATGACGCGCTAGATGAAGCACTACCTAACGTTGGATTAATTCCTGCTATAGACCCAGAAACCGGTCGGCAAGGTTGGCTAAACACCGCCAGCAGCAAGGTGCGCAAACACTATTGGGTGCAAAACCAAAAAAAGATTCAATACTTCAGAAATCATGTTTTGCGCAGCGGTGCCGGAATGATTGAGATTAACACTGCTGAATCTTACGTTAAAAAACTTATGGGGTATTTTAAACAACGGGAGGCACGCAGATGAAAATAAAGTACACTTGGCTTTTTTTGCTTCTTGTGGGTTGGAGCTCGTTAGTACGCGCACAAATCTTATTCACCGCTACCCTAGATACCAATCGTATTTTTATTGGTGAGCAAACCACGCTAACGCTAAGTGCAAGTGGCCTATCAGACCCTTCTATGGTAAACTGGCCTGCATGGCCAGATTCTATAGCGTCATTAGAGGTTCTTTCTGTTGATGGCGATACCAGTAAAAATCAATCGCTTTACACAATAAATCAACGTTTTCTAATAACTTGCTTTGATAGCGGCTTTGTGCTTATTCCGCCTTTTAAGTTGATGATTGATACACAGGCCACAACCACAGAGCCTCTTTTGCTTAATGTGAGTACCGTACCAGTAGATTCTGCAACAAACTATTTTGATATTAAAGGCCCCATAAATGCGCCTATAGACTGGTGGTATTGGATAAAACGCCTTTGGCTTATTGCCGCCATTATATCTGTTGTTTTGGCAGTGCTTATTTGGTTTTGGTTACACCATCGCAAACGTGAAACACAACCAACACAACCCGTAGACACACGCACACCAGCACAACGGGCAAAAGATGAACTAAACGCCCTGCAGGCAGAACAACTCTGGCAAAGCGGGCAAATTAAAGCGTATTACAGCCGCGCCACAGACATCACCAGAACATATCTTGAAGAAACTTTTGCCATTGCCGCAATGGAAATGGTGACCGATGAGCTTCTTGACAAGATCAAAACAAAAGTGTCATATCAAGTTTTTGATCTACTCAAACAAAGTCTGCAAACAGCAGATTTGGTAAAGTTTGCAAAAGTGATTCCGAGCCCAGACATGCACGAAAAAATCTGGCAGGCGTGTATGGATGTTGTAGAACACACAGAACCAAAAGATGACCCCAATGCTACGTGAGGTAAACTTTATGCATCCAACGTTACTCTGGCTACTGCTGGTTATACCGTTGCTCATGGCTTGGCTTTTTTGGCGAAGAAAAAAGCAGCACGCTTACATCAGGGTGCCTGTTATTTATGATTTTGGCATGGCCAACATCACGGCTAAACTTCAGCCTCTGCAATGGGTTTTACGCCTGGCTGCGCTGGCGTTGGTCATTGTTGCATTGGCCCGCCCACAGAGCACTGATTTGAGCACACAAACACGCGGAACAGAAGGTATAGACATCGCCTTAGCGGTAGACATAAGTTCTAGCATGTTGGCCAAAGATTTGCAACCTAACCGCATAGAAGCTTTAAAAGCTGTTGGTCAGAAATTTGTTGATGCCCGCCCTGTAGATCGGCTTGCCCTCATTATTTATGCCGGAGAAAGCTTTGCACAAGTGCCGCTTACAACAGACCACGGCATCGTTAAGAAAGCGATTTCAGAATTACACTATGACATGCTGCAAGATGGCACCGCCATTGGTATGGGGCTGGCAACAGCCGTTAATCGCCTTAAGGATTCTGAGAGCAAAAGCAAAGTCATCATTTTGTTAACTGATGGTGAAAACAACACCGGTATAATAGATCCGAAAACAGCAACTGAATTGGCTAAACAATATAATATTAGGGTGTACACCATTGGCTTAGGCACAACCGGAAACGCCCTATCACCAGCTAGTTATGACCCCACTACAGGACGTATTATTTACAGTATGCAGCCGGTTAACATAGATGAAGACCTGCTCAAATACATCGCCAAAGAAACCAATGGCATGTACTTTAGAGCCACAGATAATGGCAGTCTAGAAAAGGTATACGCAGAAATAGATCAATTGGAGAAATCAAAACTTGAAGAGCTTACCTATTACCAATACCAAGAACACTTTTATATTTTGGTATTCATAGCCTTGGGCTTAATTGGTATGGAGATTCTTTTGCGTTTAACCCTATTTAGAAGCATGCTCTAATGTATCGTTTAGAACACATAGAATATCTACATATACTTTGGGCCATCCCCATTTTGGTTGGGGCTTTTGCCTTTTATAAATCTTGGCAAAAAAAAGCGCAAGCCCGTTGGGGAGATGCAGAACTACTTCAAGACATGACTACCCCTAGAAGCACATTTAAACCTTGGCTAAAGATTTTTTATTTGTGTATGGCGCTTTTCTTTTTGACTATTGCATTAAGCAATCCGCAAATAGGCACCAAAACAGAAACGGTAGTACGCCAAGGGGTAGATTTGGTTTTTGCTTTGGATGTTTCTGCCAGTATGTTGGCAGAAGATATTTCCCCAAACAGGCTAGAAAAGGCAAAATATATCATCGCCAAAAGTCTAGATGAATTGGGTGGAGACCGCGTTGGGATCATCGCCTACGCAGGAAAAGCCTACCCCCTTTTACCCATTACAACAGATTATCGGGCCGCACGCATGGCACTGCAATCTGCTACACCAGACTTTATACCGACACCCGGTACCGCGTTAGACCAAGCGCTAGATTATAGCCTTACCTACTTTGACGTTGAATCTCCCGCAAGCAAAGTGTTGGTAATTCTTAGTGACGGAGAAGATCATGAAGAAAATTGGCAAAATCAAATAGAGAAACTCAACGCATTAGGTATAAAGGTGCTCACCGTTGGTTTAGGAACAGAAAAAGGTGGCCCTATTCCACTTAAAACAGGCAGCCAAGTAGTGGGCTTTAAAAAAGACGCGCAAGGCGAAGTTGTAATTACAAGTTTAGGTGCAGATGTGCTACAAGAACTAGCCCAACAAACAGCCGGTACATACGTTTTAGGAAACAATACCAACGCAACCTTAAATGCACTAGAAGCAACTTTGCAAGGCCTAACCAAAGCAACCATTGAAGAACAGATCTTTACTGATTATGACGATCAATTTCAGTGGTTTTTAGCTCTGGGCATTGTTTTTTTAATCTTAGAGCTTCTCACTACAGAGCGAAAAAGTGACTGGTTAAATACAATTGGAATAAAATAAGAGACTCTATGAAAGGCGTATATGTGCTACTTATAATTTTTGGTGTGTCGCGTTACAGCTACGCCCAAGCTTATAGAAGCGATATTAAAGACGGCAATAAAGCCTTTGAAAAAAACGTATTTGACGAGGCGGAAATCAAGTACAAACAGGCTACAGACCGTAATCCCGACGGTTTTGAGGGCTGGTTTAACTTGGGCGATGCACTATACAAACAACAGCGGTATGATGAAGCGCTGAGTGCGTTTCAAAACAGCCAGCGCGTGGCCCCTAATGATGGCGCTAAAGCCCATGCCCTACATAATATTGGTAACGTGTATACAGCCCAAAAAAATTACAACCAAGCCATAGAAGCTTACAAAAGCGCTTTGCGGCTAAACCCAACAGACGATGAAACGCGCTATAACCTTGCAAAAGCTTTGCGCGAATTAAAACAGCAGCAGCAACAAAACAATCAAGATAACAAAGGGCAAGACGATAAAAAACAAGACCAAAAAAATCAACAAAAGCAAGATTCTAACAAGCAAGACCAGCAGCAAAATCAGCAGCAAGACCAGCAGCAAAGTGAAAAAGACAAGGCAGAAAATGAGCAGAATGACCCGATGAAATCATCTGATAATAATGATGATGCTCAAAAGGAGGAAAACCAAAATCAGCCAGATCAACAAAATAAATCTGAAGAACAGGATAAGCCTGGTGAGCAGCAAGATGCTGGTAAAGCCATGCCTCAAAAAATGAGTAAGGCAGAAATGGAACAATTGCTAGAAGCCATTGCCAATGCCGAAAAACAAACACGTGCTAAACTTGACAAGAAGAAGCAGGCAAAAGTTAAAGCAAAACCGGGTGTAAAAGATTGGTAATGAAACGATTGATAATATTCTTTGCAATTCTCAGCACCGCGCTGCAAGGTTTTGGGCAAGTACTTTTTACCGCAGAAGCCAGCCGCTATAAAGTAGCCGTTGGCGAAACTTTTACGGTAAAATTTACAGTGAATGAGAAGACAAGAAACTTTGAATATCCTGATTTTTCGGGTTTCAAGGTTATCAGCGGGCCTAGCATTGGCGAAAATATGTTGAGTATTAACGGGCGCGTGAGCTTTGAGCAAAGTGCTAGATTTCAACTACTCGCTACAGAGGTGGGCACATTTAACATTGGCAAAGCTACCGTAACTATCAATGGCATAGCTTATCAAACAAAGCCCCTCAAAATAGAAGTTGTAGCAGAACGGCCAAAAGAACCAAACAGCCTAGAAGCAAAAGCTGAACAGCTTGTATATGTAAAGGTGTTTACCAATAAACGTTCTGTATATGTTGGCGAGCCCTTTTCAGCACGCTACACCGTGGTATTAAAAGCCAATGTTGATGGCTATCAAGCCATCAGCACACCTGATCTTACCAACGACTTTTCCGTTAGTGACCTTGAAAAACCAAACACTTACAGCAAAGAAATTATTGATGGGGAGAGTGTAACCGTTACCGACTTGGGTCGTTTTATTCTCCGCCCCAATCGCAGCGGTACTTTTAGTCCGGGTAATTTGCAAATGCAGTTTAGCACCCAAGTGCCTACAGGCCGTACAGATTGGTTTGGCCGACAAGAAGTGCGCAGTGTTAAATATATCAGTTCAAGTGCTTTTCCAACAATAACTGTAAAACCATTACCATCAGCAGGCCAACCAGCAGATTATACTGGTGCCGTAGGCGATTATAAATTGTATGTAAACCTAAGCCGTAATGAGGTTAAAGCAGACGAGTCAATAACCCTTACCATAGAATTAAGTGGTTCAGGAAATATTCAATACGCCCAACTACCCACCCCGCAAATACCGAATTCTATAGAACGGTATGACCCCGAATACAAGGAGCGCATCACAGAAAAACTATCAGGCATAAACGGCTATAAGCGTCATGAATACCTGCTTATACCACGTTACCGCGGTATTTATAAAATTCCACCCATAACCTTTAGCTATTTTGACCCAGAAAAAGAAAAATACATTACGCTAACATCTGCTCCTTTAGAAATTAACGTTACCGAAGGACCACAAGCAACTAACAATGATGTACAGCAACCTACTGTAACCGATAAATCCAATGTTTCTGCTTTGGCAGAGGACATCTTATTCATCCACACCCGGCCGTCTGCCTTTACAGCTCCCAATGCTGGGTTCTTTACCTCTACATTGCACAAGGCTATACTCGTCTTCATTTTCATAGCATTGCTAGCAATGTTCGCGTTTGCGAGATTCCGTGCTTCATATACCCCTGACGCAAAAAAGGTTGCACAAAGAAAAGCTGCAAGCAAAGCAGAAAAGGCAATAAAACACGCAACACAACACATAAAGTCTGGAGATGTAAAATTATTTTACAGTGAAATGTCTGAAGCCCTTGCACAATATTTTCAACATAAATTCGGGGTAGAACGCGCCTCTTTTTCTGCCGATGTTGTTGCACAAACCGTTAGAGCTAAAGGTGGCGATGAGGCCTTAATTGGCATGATACAACAGCTCATTAAACATGCAGATATGGCGCGATTTGCGCCTCTTACCCAAAATAATATGGAAGCTGATTATAAAAATGCGCTTTCATGTATCTCGAAACTAGAAAGTCTATGACAACAATGCTTCGATTAGGGCTAATACTGTTCAGCCTGCAACTGGCTGCACAACCTGATACTCTTTTTGTGCAAGCCAATAAAGACTACCAAGCACATGATTACGCTTTGGCTGCATCACGCTATGATAGTATTGTTAAACAAGGAATCGCCAATGCCGAGACCTACTACAATTTAGGCAATGCACATTTTAGGCTGGGGCATATTGGCCTCGCCATTTTAAACTATGAGCGCGCATTGCGCATTAACCCGTCTGACGAAGATGCCCTCCATAATTTAGATATCGCCAATAAACAAATTGTAGACACCTTTACGCCTGTTCCGGCACCAATAACAGAGCGTATAGTGCGCGGTATTGGCGTAATTGATTCTAACGTTTGGAGCCTCGTTGCGCTATTTTTTGGCGCTTTGATGCTTATGACCATAGCGCTATTTCTATTCAAACAAAGAAAAGACTGGTTTGGTGCTATTGCCATAATCGCCCTTATTTTAATGCTGGTTAGCGAGGTATTCGCTTGGAGCGTACATCAGCTAGAATCTCGCAATTATGCAATTATTACGGCACCTAATACGTATGTTAAAAGCGGCCCTTCTGATCAAGGCACTGATTTATTCATTTTACATGAAGGCACAAAGGTTCGTGTTCTAGATATTTATGAGCGTTGGCAAAAAGTTCGCTTACCAGATGGTAAAATGGGTTGGATGCCATTTGATGACGCCCATGTAATCTAGTTTTCCGGTTGGCTTACCAAAAAGAGCCTTTTAACCAGCCACCCGCAAAGTTACATTGAGGTTTGGCGTAGTTCTCTTAATTCTTAGCCAAGCGCACAGCAATTGGTACAGTCCTTATGCCGTGCTCAAAAACCCCAACCAAAAAACAAAATTAATGCTGCGCATTTAAGCTTACCTTTGCAGCTCGGTAATCGTTGTAAATGCCTCCGGGCTTATCCTCCCTTCACTTTCAATTTAGTTTGACTGTTTTTGCGAGTTATTTGTTCTTTCGATGTGTTATGGCGAGCCCCCAAATTGTTCGGGTTGAACAGTGTAATTAATTGATATGTATGGGAAGATCACAAGAAACTTTTGGAAAGAAAGACCGCGAAAAGAAAAAATTAAAAAAGCGTAAAGACAAATTAGCGCGCAAAGAAGAACGCAGAGAGAATAACTTGAAAGGCGAAGGCTTAGAAAACATGATTACTTATGTAGACGAGTTTGGCTTGCCTACAGATACGCCACCAGATCCCTCGAAAAAAATTAAAATAGACCCTTCTACTATTGAAATTGGCGTTTCGCGTAGAACGGAAGAAGAAGAAGATCCATTAAAGCATGGAAAAGTAGCCTTTTACAATAGCGATAAAGGTTATGGCTTCATTACAGAAAAAGAATCGCAAGAAAAATTCTTTTACCATATAAATGGTACGTTAGAAGATGTTGCCGAAGGCGATGCTGTTACCTTTGAACTTGAGCGCGGCCCAAAGGGGATGAATGCTGTAAACGTGAAAAAAGCTTAGCAAACTATTTTTTAATGCTCTAAATAAAAAAGGCGCTCTCAAAAAAGAAGCGCCTTTCGTTTTTATTGTAACTGCTCAGGTTTAATCGATAAAGGTGAATGCCTTTCCCGTTTTTCCTGCTCTGCCAGTTCTGCCTATTCGGTGTATGTAGCTGTCAAAAGTTTGTGGCACTTGGTAGTTTATAACATGGGTTACGTCACTAACATCAATACCCCGTGCTGCAACATCTGTTGCTACTAAAACCTTAATTCTACCTTGTTTAAAATCGGTTAATGCACTTTGGCGTGCACTTTGGCTCTTATTGCCGTGAATATCATTTGCGCGTATCCCTGCCTGATTTAAACGTTGGCAAAGGCGTTTTACGCGAAACTTTGTCTCTTCAAACAACAGTACTTTTTCATATTCAGATTGCACAAGCATATCCTTTAATATGGCAAACTTATCCTCGCCAGCAGTAATGCGCACGATATCTTGGTCTATGTGCGTTGCGGCAGAATCGCCACTGGTAACCTTAACCGTAATGGGGTTATTGAGTATGGTTGAGATTAACTGCTCTTGATTCTTATCAAGTGTAGCAGAAAAGAGCAACGTATGCTTTCTATGATGCATGCCACTTAAAATACGCTTTACATCACGCACAAAGCCCATATCAAGCATTCTGTCAAACTCATCTAATACCAGCGTGTTAAATGCGCCTAAATCAAGTGCTCTGCGATTAACAAGATCTAGTATACGTCCTGGTGTACCAATTACAATGTGACTTTGTCTGCGTAAATTTTGCATGTCTTTATTGATGTTAGTGCCGCCAATAAATGAGGCGCTAAACAACCCAAGACCTTTAGACATGGTTTTAAATTCTTCTTCAACCTGCAATGCTAATTCGCGCGTAGGCACCACCACCAATGCAAAGTTTTTTGGTTTAGTTACCATTATTTCATTGATGATTGGCACTAAAAACGCAGCTGTTTTACCAGTTCCGGTTTGGGCAATTCCCAAGAGATCTCTTTTGCTTAGTAACGGCTCTAAAGTTCTATCTTGTATTTCTGTTGGTTTTGTAAACCCTTTGTGTAGCAAGCAGTTTTTTAAGGCTTGGTTAATGGGTAAATCTTCAATAGAACGCTTAGAAACGTAGGGTTCATAATTGGTAGGTTCTGCACGTACTACTAGCAATTTAGGATCTATGCTAGACTTTTTCTGTTTTTTGGCCCTTACTTGTGTGTTGGGTCTTTGTCGTGCTGGTTTGCTTGGTTTTTGTTTTGAAATATTATTCATAAAATATAGTTGCCCTAAGGCATTCGGTTTTTTGGTAGCGCAAGCGCAAGGCTACCCCTATTTGTGTAAGATGATGTAATAAAACCGATCAGTAACTGCGCCAGGCTAATGAGTGATTCTAAAGCAAGTGACAAAACTCGTGTTAAAAACACGCTTTTTGCTGTGTTGCTTTACTTAGCCGATGCAAAAGGTGAAGAGAAATATCCGTTACAATTCGGAGAAAACGCTAAACAGAAAGTCTGCTAAGATTCCGGCGGCAAAGGTAGATTAATTAAGACGCGCTCAACATGGCAATAATTTTCACTGAAAATCCGTTGCTGAAACATATTTCTAGCTGTATATTTACACCCTGATTTAAAAATCTGGGGGATTAGCTCAGCTGGCTAGAGCGCTCCGAAAGCGTTCGGAGAGGTCATCT
>CAYQDW010000036.1:0-24447 GCA_964416385.1 uncultured Cryomorphaceae bacterium
ATTCCCGCCCCGGGTACAACAAGCCTAACTCTATCTAGAGTTGGGCTTTTTTATTGGCAACAAACAGCCTGTCTAACCCAGTAAAACCACATTTCATTCAGTTTAATACCGCGTGTAGTAGACTTACAATGAACCTCCATTTTTTAGGGATGAAAAGTGTCTTACATACATTTTTGGTCTGAAACGCAATTTCTAATAGTACTATTTACCATAACGTTTGTCGGGTTAATAACCGTTTTTTCGGGTTTATCGCGGATTTGCTTAGTTAAATATTGACTTTTGGTTGATTTAACCAAAAGATGTAGCTTTGACAACTGTAACTTAACAAAGCCATTTATTGCATGGCAAGAAATGGTTTAAAACGCTTTATTAGTTACCCTGTAAAATCATAACATATGTTAAACAAGTACTATTTAAAAAGAACCTGGCAGATTGTTTTGCTCGTTTTGCTATTGCCTGCCATGAGCATGGCCCAAGCAATCATTGTGAGCGGAACAGTTACCGATGCAGCGGACCGCAGTCCGTTACCTGGTGTAAGCGTGCTCGTTAAAAAGAGTACAAGAGGTACGGCAACGAATGTTGACGGCACTTACACGCTAAACGTGAATAAAGGAGACACCCTTGAATTCTCTTTTATTGGTTACAAAACCGCCTACCGCTATGTTGATGGCAAAACGGTGTTGAATGTTATTCTAGAAGAAAACACAACAGTGTTAGACGAAATTGTGGTTGTAGGTTATGGCAGTGCCAAAAAGAAAGAAATAACAGGTGCCACATCTACCGTAAAAGGTGCAGAACTTGAAAAACTGAACGTGCCTCGCGTTGACCAAGCGCTTCAAGGGCAGGTATCTGGGGTTACGATAAATACCAACTCTGGTTCTCCTGGTGGTGAATCTTCTATTCGCATCCGAGGGCTTTCTACATTTGGTGATAATGACCCTCTCATTTTAGTAGATGGGATTATTTATGACTCTCAAGGTCTTAACGCTCTTAACCCTGCGGATATAGAATCAATACACGTGTTAAAAGATGGTACGGCTGGTATTTATGGTGTGCGCGCTGCCAACGGGGTAATCATCATCGAAACTAAAAAAGGCAAGCTTAACAGCAAACCGCAGTTTGAGTTTAGCGGCTATTATGGGGTGCAAAACACCTCTAATAAACTTGATTTACTCAATGCAACAGAATATGCTGTAATTAAGAACAATGCTTTTATCAATGGCGGACAGAATGCGCCTTTTAACAATACCAACCTGGGCGAAGGTACAGATTGGCAAGGCGCGGTTTTTCAACCAGCACCCATTCAAAACTACAACCTGAGCATAAACGGTGGGTCTGATAAAACCCGATACTCTATTGGTGGGTCATATTTTGATCAAAAAGGAATTGTTGGTTTAGAGAAGGCCAGTTTTACACGTTGGAATGGGCGAATTAACGTTTCATTCGAAATGTCGCCTAAACTCCGTTTAAACAGCATTTTATTGTACACACACGAAGACCGCAGCACACTTCCAGAAAACGGTATTGGCTCTGTACTTTACAACACCATAAACGCTTATCCAACAGCGCCCATTCGCCAAGCCAATGGCCGCTACTCTTACCTTGACCTTGTTAACGATATTATCAATCCGCTCGCGCAAATTGAAAACACCTACAACGAGGCCTTAGTGAACAAATTTGTGGGTAAGGAAGAACTTGTGTATACCATAAACAAAGACTTCACATTTACCAATCGTTTTAATTACAACTTCGCATTGGTGGATGGTAAAGTGTTTTCACCGCTTGTATGGTACGGTCAGGGTAAAGCACAAAACACTGCAATTAATGAAAATCTAGATCCTCCTACCGTAGAAATTGCAGAAGGTGTTTCTATTGATAGAGGTGCGAGTGTTTACGAACATCGCGACACATACATTGATTTAACGTATGAGAGTTTTATTAACTATGAACATAAGTTTGGCGAAAAGCACAATGTAAAAGGCACCGGTGGTATTTCTGTATTTAGCAGAAGTGGCAACAGCCTCAGTGCGATTGCCTTTAACATTCCCAACAACTCACTAGAATTTGCAGATATCTCTGCCAATCAGGCGCCAGGCGGATACCTAAACAACGTAGGTTCATTCCAGTTTCAAGAGCGTTTATTGTCTGGTTTTGTGCGCGCAGAATATGGTTATGACAATAGATATTTAATTTCTGGAATCGTAAGGAGAGACGGTTCATCTAAGTTTGGCGTAAACAACCGCTGGGGATTTTTCCCCGCCATTTCAGGTGCTTGGGTGATCAGCGAAGAATCTTTTTATAACCTCAAGAACATCACTTTTGCTAAAATGCGTGTGAGCTATGGTATTTCGGGCAACGACCAAATTCCAAATTTCGCTTACCGTGCCCTACTTAATGGTGAAGGTGTTTACGTTTTTGATGACCTTATTACAACAGGCGTTGCTATTGGCCGTGCCTCTAACCCAGATTTAAAGTGGGAAACTACCAAGCAGTTTAACATTGGTTTAGACCTTACCATTTTTGAGGCTTTAGGACTAACGGTTAACTACTTTAACAAGCGTACCAACGACCTATTGTTTCAACCAGACGTATCTGCCGTTCTCGGAACTTATGGTGCAGGCGGATTCCCGCCATTCGTAAATGCTGGTGATGTAGTAAACAACGGGGTTGAATTAGAGCTTAGCTACAGCACAGACCCTACACGCCCGTTTGTATTTAATGCAAGCTTTAACACCACCTATTTACAAAACGAGGTACTGCGCGTACCAGATGGCGTGCCATTTTTACCAGGTGCCCAGTTTGGCGTTGGGGGCAATATCGCCACACGTTTTGAAGTAGGCTTCCCTATTGGTTATTTCTTTGGCTATCAAACTGATGGTATTTTTCAATCACAACAAGAAATTGACGATGCACCTGTTCAACAAGATGGCGCTAAGCCCGGAGATTTGCGTTATGTAGATCAAAACGGTGATGGTAAAATCAACTTTAGTGATGACAGTGACCGCGTTATGCTGGGCTCACCAATTCCTGATTTCACCTTTGGTTTAAACCTAAGCGCACGATACAAAGGCTTTGATATTTCTGCTAATTTATATGCCGCTGTAGGCCAAGAAATCATCAGAAACTATGAACGCCAGCAGCCTTATGCCAACCAATTAGACTACTGGATTGGCCGTTGGGTGGGCCCAGGTTCAACTACAGAAATACCCCGCGTAACCACTGGTAGTAACCGTAACACGGTGTTTTCAGACTTCTTTGTAGAGGATGGCTCTTTCTTACGCGTACGTAACGTGCAAATTGGCTACACCCTACCACGCAGATGGCTCAAGTTTGCCAATGTACAAGCGTTGCGCTTCTACCTTTCTGGAAATAATCTCTTTACCCTTACCAACTACCAAGGGTTTGATCCAGACATTGGTAACTTCGGTGGCACATTGGCCGCAGGTGTTGATTACGGTTTTTATCCACAGCCCAGAACCATTATGGGCGGATTTAACATCACATTTTAATCCAGACGATCATGAAAAAAATAGTTAGTTACACCCTACTCGTCCTCCTAGTACTTACCACCGGCACGGCCTGTGAAAAGTTCTTGGATGTTGGCCCAGAATTTCAGCAAGACGCTGAGAACTACTTTCAATCTCAGCAAGACTATGAACTTGCTTTGATTGGTGCATACGATTTACTGCAAGCCTCTTTCATTACGCAATGGATTGGTGAAATAGCCTCTGATAATTCTATTGCCGGAGGAGAAAGTGTTACAGACACCGAAGGTTTGCACCAAATTGATAATATGACCCACAATGCCGTAAATAATGAGTTGCGCAATGTGTTACGATGGAATTACGCAGGTATTGCCCGTGTAAATTACATCATGGAGTACAAAGACAAAATCGACTTTAACGGTAAAGATCGCATCATTGCTGAAGCGCGCTTTTTACGTGGCTACTACTACTTTGAGCTGGTAAGATACTTTGGTGGTGTGCCGCTAATTATTGATGAGCGCATTGGTACAGAAGGCGTAACACAAATTGACCGGGCGTCTAAGGAGGCTGTTTATAGCCAAATTGAAAGCGATCTTAAATATGCAGCAGGCATACTGGATTGGGTAAGCCCCGTAAAAGGACGAGCTACTAAAGGTGCCGCATTGGCGCTTCTTGGCAAGGTATATCTGTTCCAAAACAAATTTGGCAACGCAGCAAGTACCCTAGACTCTGTGATTAACCTAGGCCCATATAGCTTGGTTGCAGATTATGAAGATTTATGGTATGCCGCCAATGAGAACAACAGCGAAACCGTTTTTGATGTAGAATACTCTAACCTTGAAGGTGGTGGCTATGGATGCCTAATCTGTTTAGAAGGAAATGCTGCTCCCGGTTTTCAAGGTATCCGTCAGTACAACGGCCCTATTTATGGTGATGGCAATAGCTATAACTTACCAACCGCTGAGCTGTATAATGCCTTTGATGCCAATGACCCACGCAGAGACATCACAGTATTAGATATAGAAGCTTTTATTGCCGCACAACCCAATCCCGGTGCCATAACCTATGCGCAGGGCGCTGGTGGCCATACTGGCTATTACAACAATAAATACATCAAACGCAAAGATGAAATTGGGTTACCAGATGATGATCTTACGAGTCCGCTTAACTACAAAGCAATACGCTTTGCAGATGTTTTATTAATGGCCGCCGAAGCCCACAACAGAAATGGCAATGATGGTATTGCATTAAACTATGTAAACCAGGTACGTGCCCGCGTGGGTATGCCCGCTTTGAGTAGTTCTGGCACACAGCTCACCGAAGATATTTGGCATGAGCGTAGACTTGAACTTTCTGGCGAAGGTTTACGTTTCTTTGACTTGGTTCGTACCAATCAGGCAAGCCAATTTATTGCTGGATTTCAAACGGGTAAGCACGAACTGTTCCCGTTACCTCAAGTGGAAATTGACCTTGCTGGTGGTAATTGGGCACAAAACCCAGGTTATTAATTTTTAAGTAGTATTTAATTTAATTCGTTTTAATACATCATGAGAACAAAAACTCTACTCACAGCTGCGCTAGGCTTTGCACTTGCTTTTAGCGCCTGTAAAAAGGATGAACCTACATTGGGTCAACCACCAACCGCGGCAGATGCTGCGTTTACGTATCAGCCTTCTGCGGCTAATGCTAACATCATTGAATTCAAAGCTTCTAATGCTAGCCTACAGGCAAGCTGGGACTTTGGTAACGGACAATCAGCAACAGGAACCAACGCAACAGCAACTTATCCTTTTGCAGGCACGTACACTGTTAAGTTAACCGTTCAAAATTCTGGTGGTACAGCGTCTTCAACACAAGACATCACCATTGCCAATGATGACCCTTCATTGATCGCAAATCCGATTTATGAAATGTTAACTGGTGGCTCTTCTAAAACATGGGCGGTAGACTCTATCGTTGCTGGCCACATGGGCGTAGGCCCAAGCCCAGCGCACCCTGACTTTGATGGTTACTATCCAAAGTGGTGGGCCGCTGGTTCATTAGAAAAAGCTGGCGCTGGCTTGTATGATGACCGTTATACTTTCCACATCCAAGGTTTTGGTTTTGATATGGTTACCAATGGCGATGTTTATGTAAATACAGCGCATGCCGGTATTGCGCCATTTAACGATACAACCGCTAGCAATAAAGGCGACTTTACTGCAAACTTCCCAGATCAATTGGGCGAAACTTGGACTATTGCTGAAGGTGCTGACACAACCATTACCATTAGTGGTGATGCTATGATTGGCTACTGGGCTGGTACACGTACCTACAAAATCATAGAGATTGACACTAACAAATTGGTTATCGGTTATCAGGATGCTGCTAACGCAGACCTATTCTGGTACATCACTATGGTGCCAGATGGTTTCAATAGCAATCCTCCACCACCAGTGCCAAACTACTCTCTACCTATAGACTTTGAAGTGGTAGAGCCTACGTTCACTGTATTTGGTAACAGCACATACAGCATCATCGCTAACCCAGATATGAGTGGTATCAACACCAGCAACAAGGTGTTAGAAACTGTTCATGGCAATGAAACTTGGGCTGGCTTGTTTGTTAACCTTGATAGCAAGCTAGATTTTTCTACCAATACAAACATCAAAATCAAAGTTTGGGCTCCTGCTACTGGCGTTTTCCGTCTTAAGTTAGAATCTCAAGCAGATCCTAACTCATTTGTAGAAGTAGATGTAAATGTTACCACAGCTAACGCTTGGGAAGAAATTACATTTGATATGTCTGGTACGCCTACAAGTTTTGACCGCTTGGTAATGTTCCCAGGATGGGGCGTTGCTAATGCTGGTACATTCTATATTGATGATATCATCCAAGATTAAAATTTAACCTTTAAGCAGAGTGATGTACAACATGGTACATTACTCTGCTTTTTTTAGCCTTTGAAATAATGTTGATACGGACTTCTTCTCTTCTCCTCGTTTTTCTTTCAGTTTTAATGATTCAGGGTTGCAAACCTGATGCGCCTTCTACACAAATTATTTACCCTACTAATCTCTCTTATAAAATTGAGGTTTCGCCCACTACAGAGGGTTTAGTAGAAGTGGAGGCCACTGCAAATTCTGCGAATTACTACGGCTTTGAATTTGTTGATATTAACGGTTCTAGCTATGAGGAAAATACCGAAGGAAAGGCTTCGTATCAGTTTAGTGAATCTGGCACCTATACCATCATCATTAAGGCTCATGCTACATTTGAGCACTACATAGAACAAAAAGATTCTATCACCGTAACCGTAACTAAAAATACTGGTGGCATACCAGATACTGGCTATACCACCCCGATGAGCTACCCTGGTTATACTTTGGTATGGCAGGATGAGTTTAACGGCACTACCCTTTCTAGCGACTGGACCCCAGAAATTGGAACCGGAAATAATGGATGGGGTAATAATGAACTTCAGTACTACCGCGCAGAAAATACAGAGGTGCGCGATGGTTACTTAATCATTACCGCTAAAAGTGAACCTTTTGGTGGACGCGTTTACACGTCATCAAGATTGATAACACGCGCTAAAAAAAGCTTTCAATATGGCCGAATCGATATTCGTGCTGCACTACCACAAGGCAAAGGCATTTGGCCAGCTTTATGGATGCTCGGCAATTCTTTTAGCTCTGTAGGTTGGCCAGCATGTGGCGAAATAGATATTATGGAAATGGTAGGAGGCTCATCTCCAACAGCTGGAGACAACACCATATTTGGCACCGTGCATTGGGAAAACAATGGGCAACATGCTGAGTTTGGCGGCTTTAACCGCTTGTCTAGCGGTATTTATGCTGATGAATTCCACGTCTTTTCAATTATTTGGGACGCAACAAAAATTAGCTGGTACAGAGATGACATCAAGTATCATGAAATCAACATTACACCTTCGCAACTAAGTGAATTCCACCAGCAATTCTTCTTCATCTTTAATATTGCTGTTGGCGGTAATTGGCCCGGAAGCCCAGATGCTACAACAAAATTTCCACAGCAAATGGCGGTGGATTACGTTCGGGTTTTCCAAAAATAATTTCCCTTTACAGGAATTATTCGCGGCTCCAATAAATGTTTCGTAGCATAATCTCTTGCCCATCTGTGGCGCCTGTGCCGAGCACATAGAGCAATGCTGTAACATTTGTTAAATCTGCTTCTGCTGCCACATCTGCAATAGGTATGCGTATTTGCTGCCAAGTATCAGCGCTGTTTGCTGCCAGTCCATTTACCGCTACATGCGCATTAACCTGATTACCCGCATTGAAATTGCCAGTTTGAAATCCGAACTGCAAGCTAGCCGTGGTAGTTCCTTTAACCTCAAAATGCAAAAAACCATCGTTAAACCCGGTTAGGTTTTCACCAATACCCCCCGCGTCCAATTCTAAGGCACATCCCCACCAATCTCCGCTACCAGTAGTAATCCGAATTTGATCATCGGCACGTTGTATGGTACAAGTACCATCCCATGCATTTAACTTTAAGGTAGCGCTTGGGTGCTGAACGTTTGCGGCACTCTGCAGCGCTTTTGGCTCCCCGATTATGACCAAATAATCAGCAATTACAGAGTCGCCTGGTGTATGTGTTGCTTCATCCCACATTATGGCATACTTTGCTAAATCCTGAGCCAACGGAGGTTGACCGGCTTTGCTCAAAACATAAGCCTCATTGCCACGCATGGTGCGCCCAATAGTGTTGCCACCACGCTGCAAACCTGCAAGCGTTTTGTCTTCTACAAGATGCCATACTGCGTATTTAGCTTTACCATCTACCGTAAATAAACCAAAGTGATTTTCTGAGCCATTAGGATCATTGCCGTCTTTCCAAGGTTCATCAAAGGCTTCAAAGAAAAAGCATGAAATGCCAGCTTTATCAGTCCATGCCCTTAATGCGTTATAGTAGTACGCCTGCTTATATTCATCTGCCGCTCTAGAACCTTGGGGGCCGTACAACCCAGAAGACACTGTGGCCCAACCTGTTTCACCAATATGAACGGGTTTGCTTTGCCCCAACTGCGCCACGTATTGTGTTACTGCTGTGTATTGCTGCTGGGCATAACGCACTGCACGCGCAACACTGGCATCAATAATTTGCTTATGGGTGCCTGATTCTTCCCCCACAGGTGTGTACCAAAATTCAGGGTTATAATGGGTGTCATGAAAAGGATAAGTGTGCACCGATAAATAGTCTACGGAAGCAATGAGTTCTTTAAGTGCGGGTGTATGATAGCTCCCATCGCCCCCACCCCAAGATGCAAAGTTATCTGAGCTGGTAATCCATGTATCTGACGCAATTAAGCCCGTTTTTTTGGCTTGTTGGAGATGATTCACCCACTTAAGGATGATCTCTGGGTATACGTAATAACCCGCAGCCCAGTGTACCATAGCCTCGTTACCCACAGCAATTATTTTCACAATGTCAGGATATGTTGAAGCAAGATTAATGGCCGCTTCAATTTCGGCTGTATTTTCTACGGTATCTCCAAGACTGTGGTTGGCATTGGCCGTCCATGCGTTTTCACATTGAATCCATGCCCCCAACATCACATACATTTCAAACCTTGGATTTTCAGCTTTAAGTTCTGAAATAGCTTGTAGCAGATTTGGCGTGTGATTGTACAACCGTGCATGATATGTTCTTAACACGCGAAAGCCACAAGCATGAAGGATGCGTACATCTTCCTTGATTTCTTCTACCGTTGGCGCATTTTCTCTTTTAGGGTTGCGATATCCACCATAGCAAATTGCCGGATATTCTGCATTACCTAAAATTTGTGCAGCAGAAACTGCCTTTGGCTGCGTTGGTGCACAACTGTACAATGCACTTAAAAACAGCAGTACGTAAGCAAAGCGAAAAACATTCTTCATAAGACTAAAACTTTTGTGGCTCTATTTCATAACCTTTACATGCGTAACGGAGTTGTTTTGTTCAATTTGAAAAATATACAAACCTGAAGTAAAGGATGCCATATCATACTGAATGCGCATGGCATCTGCGGTGAAACTGTCTACCAATTGACCATTACTGTTAAACACCGTTACTGCTGCGTTGGGTTCGCCAAATTCTATGGTGAGCAATTCAGTAACCGGGTTAGGATAGCAGCGCACGGCATCTCGCAAGGCGTTTTCACCAATACCCACAGGAATGCAGCTCCCCACAACATAGCTAATTTTATTCGCAGAATTATTGCGCTCACCAGCGCCAGGATAAGAATAGGTGTAGTAGAAATACACTACATCGCCCTTTTTAGCATTTAGCGTGTAAGGCACATTTGGCGAAACAATGTAGCCTGGCATGTTACCGGGATCAGTGCTATAATATAAAATACAAGTCGGGCTACCCACACCATTTTGTGACGGAATAAATGTGAGGGTTGGATTATTATCATCAGGTGAAAAAACATAGCTAAAATCACCATTCCAAGATGTGCCGTTACATGGTGGTGCCGGATTAACTGTAACCGAAACTGCAGCCGAAAAGGCAGAGTCTCCAAAATAATCTTTGGCCATAGCACGCAGCACGTAATTTCCAGGTAAAGGCTGCCAGTTACTGATAAAAGGCGCTTGGTTTACCATAGCTTCTTTTACACCATTTACGTAAAAAGAAACACTGGCAACGCTATCATTCAAATCTGCCGCAAATGCCGTTAAGGCGATGGGGTCACCTTCTATAAACACAGATTGGTCTGCGGGCGCAAATAGTGATACACTTGGTGCCACATTGCCATTTGCCGATAAACCAATATAGACCTCATCTTTATCTGTATATGCGCCATTATCTACTTCTAGCGTAAATAAATAAACGCCCTGTACCAATGCACTAATTTGTGGTGCGGCAATGGTATCATTGCTTATTTGCGCCACCGAAGGACCAAAAACTTGCGACCATTTGTAATGTAAAGTGCCGCCAGCTGGATCTTGACTACCTGTGCCGTTTAACGCGGTGCTATTTTGTGGCGCGGTAAGCATTTGGTTTGTACCGGCATTTGCAATGGGCTGACTAAATGGAAAGTTAGATGCAAAAGCGAATGTTAATTCGCCAATATTTAGTTCACCGCCATCAAAATACAGACGTAAAACTTGTGTGCCGCTTTTTAGGGGCACATTGGTTACACTCTTGGTGCTCCATGTAGACCATCCACCTGTATAGGCTACAGATATGCCCGCCTTTACCACTTGTTCGTCTAATTCTATGCGCATGGGGCCACCACCAGCGGTATTGCCACAAGCGTATCTAAAGTTTAGATTATAAAAGCCGGCTTGTTGTACATCAACTGTAAATTCTAGCCACTCGCCAGGCGAAATCCAGCCTACCGTAGCACCTTCGCCAGAAACCGTTTGTGCATCAACATACTCTACAGGTCTAAAGTTACCTTCATTTTTTACAGTCATATCTTGGTAGGCAATACCGTTACCAATACCGCCTTGAAAAACATCATAGTGGCCTGCATCAAAAGCGCCTGGAAGGCTTATGGGCGTGCCAAAGTATGGCAGCTGATCACCAACAATAACCGTTACAAGATTGGTAAGATTGTAGTTAATGCCACTGTACAAGCGGGCATGAAAATTATGTCTGCCAGCTGGCAAGTTGGCTGCGGTAAACGTATAAGGCGCTTGATTTACTTGACCCAATAAACTATCTCCGCTATAAAAAGCCACAGCACTGGGCACGCCACCATTCACCGCTACAGTTAAATCTACTTGTCCGCCAGGATAAGCGCTTAAAAAGCTTGATGATAATGTACCTGAGATTTGAATGTCTTTGCTTGTGATAAGCTTTCGTGGCGGAACAACCAAGCTAAAGCCATCTGAGAAAGCAACAGTTATGGTATCATTACCATAATTTTGAGCCACATAGGTCATATCGCCCTGCTTTGTAAAAGCAGCGGCAAGCGGATGATTTGAAGTAACTGCCGTAGAAACATTGCCGAGCATATTCATGGCGTGTAACCAATGGTATGTGAGTACATCTGAAACCCCAAATTTTAATGCCCGGTTTGGATATGAGTCGTACAGCGCAATGGCTTTAGCAGGATCTACAAAAGAAACGTACTGCCACATGATGTCATGCCATAAATTAACATTGGGGTCATTGGTTAAAATGCCCGTATGTTGTTCTATCTCAGACCAAACTTGTTTAACATAGTTTGTGTCTTGTCCAAGATATAAAGACCCCCCATGAATGGGGTACAACTCAATGCCGTAGCTCGCTGCAATATCTGCCGTCCAAAAGGTGCCATTGTCATAGCTATTTCCCCAAACACGAGAAACCAAGCTATATGGGTGATTGGGGTTAAAATTGCGGTTATACATATCAAACCAATACTCTTCTACGGCAGACTGCTCTGTGGTGTAGAGATAAATCCCAAGGTCTCTGATAGAATCATTACCAGTTACCGCACCCCAATGTATAAGTGAAGAGTTAAACTGCATACTTTCTGAAGTAGACTCCTGGTCATTACCTTGCGGAAATGTGGCAAAACCATTTGCCCAGCAATGACCTGCATAGGGACTAAAATTTCTAAGGAAAGGAAAAAGATTATCCGCCCGATCGGCAGTTGCGGCATCACGCACCAAGAGGTTTACCATAGGCCCCCATTGGTTTGCCCAGCCGGGTTCAAACTGCTCTATAAAAGCAGCGGCATGAATAAAATATCCCCAATGAAAATGGTGGTCATTGATGTTTACATCTTGGCCATGCCCCGCTGGGTAACCTAACATTGCCGACCAAGTTTGGTTATAGTAAAAGATAAACGCCACTTCATTAGCGCTGGCCGTTAACCAATTCTCTAACCTGCCCTTTACGGTAGAAAGCAATTTTTGAAGCGCAATAGAATCACCTGTTAATTGTGCTACGCGGGCCGTTTGCACCAGTCTATTCATTTCTTGGCCTTCATTGTAAGAGTCTGTCCAGCTATTTAAAGCATCATTCTCTAGCAACTTAATTTTGGTATGCATTGCCGAAGGGCTATAGGTGGGGCTGTAATAATCTACATAAGGCAGGGTTGGTAAAATGCCGTAAAACGTATTTTGAACCGTAAAGGCATTGGCCTCAATGGTTTTAAGCTCACCACGTACCGTGGGGAAGGTATGCGGTGCAAGCGATGGTGACCCCGCTAAATTGGCCCAATGATGGGGCAATAAACCCAAAAGCATGGTAGAGTCGTTGCCTTCATGTACGGTTGTGGATACAGAAAACTGCGTTGTTACCACAGATGTTGTGGGGTTAAAAGACCAATCTGCCCTTGTGTTTTCTGGAAAGACATAGGCGTATTTTTTAAACGTATTGGCAGCCGTACCAATATTACTGGCATTGAGCGGCAGAAAAGCCAGAGACCAATAATTTTTACCATTTAGGGTTGATGTATAAGTAGCGCCATTTGCGAGCCAAGTGCTGCCTACAGGTGCATAAACAACAAAATCAGCACCATTACGCGCATTTTCTATCACCAGCATTTCATTGGTGATGGTTACCGTGCCTTGGTTTACGGTGATACTGGCAACGTCTGCGCTATCTTTTGTAAAATACAGAAAGGGCATACCAATACCGGCGGTTGATGTAAAATGATGGTTGGCTGAGGCCCAATCCATTTCAACAGTCCAATCAGAAAAATCAGAGACATTGGCCGCAGAAGCATTTAAGCCACTTACACCAACAATGACTGGCTCTATATTATCTATGGGCCCCCAAGGGATATAGGTTACAACAAGCCCATTATTTACCGTTTTAAGCGTAAATGGGTAGTTAAATAAATTTGAAGAATGGCTGTTTTTTACCTTGTGAGACCACCAATCGTTGGTGGGTGTAGGTTTGGTAGCTGCCGTGCCAATGGTAAAGGGGGTGCCTGATGGGTAACCGTTTCTGCCTGCGGCATCTACACCAGGAAAATTAGTGGTGTAGCCACCATTGCCCACCGGCACTATTTGGGCTAAAGTTGAAAAAAAAGAACCCCATAACAGCACGATGATACATGCTGTTCTCCATTTGATTTTGGTCATAAATTATGATTTACTGTATTTAAAAGTGTTTAAAAAACCACCAAAATCTCCTTCAAAATTCCGGTTCTATTAAAAAGTGCTTCGCTCCATTCTTGGGGCAAAACGTTTGTTTCTAAATCCAAGGTTTCGCCATCTTGAAGCTTTACGTGCATAGACGGATGATTTCCTTTCTGATATCTAAAAAGTACGCCACAATAGGTAAAAGCCAACTCACCCAGATTAACCTCAGCTTGTTGCCAATGCCCTAAAGCATCAACATATCTAAATGTTTGCGCTTCTGATAAAAACTCAGCAGGGTTTAAAATGTAAGGGTTAATCGTTAAAAGGCCATTTTCTACCTGCAGGCCGAGTTCTGCCCACCTATTTAAGATATCTTCCTTAACCTGCCCCGTCATACCGGGTTGTTGCACACCGGCATTGCCGGGGGTATGAGAATAGGCATCTGTTGGGAAGGCCCCATAAAGCTCTGGCGATTTATTAATACCAATACCTGCTCTAATTTCATAGTAATGGTCTACCAATCGGCCCAAAACAGCTTTAGGTGTTTGTGCGTTTACACCCAAGAAAACGGCTTCTTGCGTTGCCAGTAACAGTTTGCTAACCATGTGCCAATAAATACACCCAAGCCCTTCATAACCGTAAAAAGTACCACTTCGTCCGGTAAAAGAGGCGTGATTAAACAACTGCTCGTAAATGTCAAAGATCAGGGCTTGATCTGCTGCTACTTCATCTTTAAAGCCAGAAGCTGCTAATTTTTCCAGGCAAGATTGTAAATCGGCCGCATTTTTTATTTCGGCATTAAAATGAAAATCACCTTTAGCATCTTGTTCTAACAAGGAGGTATTGCCTTGTGCCTTTAGCGCATTTACAAGCTTAGAATCCTTGAGCAGCGCCTCTGAAATACGGTTCTTTTCTACAAATGGACTTAATGTGCGATCAGGATAAAGCATATAGCTGTATTGATCACTGCGGTACATCGCACTTTGCTTTAAGGCATCTAACACATCAAGTGCCTCTTCGGGTTGTAATGCGCCAGAACTCAATACCGCCACTTGCCCTTCTAACATCTCATAGAGATAGTCTACCTCAACGGTTTGCGCTGTTAAGCGAATAATATTGTAGGCATGATACAAGCCATCTTCGCGCTTGTTTAGCCTAATGGTTTGATCAATTGCCGGAAGCACCGCTGCAATAAGTTTCTGTATAGCTGCGATAGAAACTTCGGCAGTATCTTTAGCAAAACCACTGTAAGCGGCAGACCTATATGCTTCTCCCGCACGGCCCAAAGCATCCATAATGCGTTTTCTGGCTGCGGCATCTGTTGCAGCATTGGTATTTTCTGGGTTGTTTTCAAAAACTGCGGTTACTTCATGTAGCAGCGTAGCCACGGGTGCGTGAAAGCTTAGCGTTGTTTGATTATACTTGGCAAATAGCGCCTCTACATGCACCAAAAAGCGCCTTAAATAATAGAGGGTTACCATGCTCACCCCATTGCCTACCAAGGCATTATTGGCATCGTTCCATTCTGGGCGTTGTGTATTTAACCAAATCCCCGCCCCAGGGACATAATTATAAAGCTTTGTGAGCAGTGTTACCAGTAACTTTTCTGCTAGAGAAGCGCGTAACAATGCGCCCTCAGCCAACATCACGAGCTTGCCATCAGCACCGCGCTCTTGGGTGCGTTTTTCTATGGTTTTTTGCAGTTCATGGTCAAAATCAATGGTATCTCTGGGGTTTTTGCAGATGTCTGCGTATGACTTTATGCGGTAGGGCACATTGGCATAAACAAAATTATTCTGTGCGAGCATGTCACCGAGCGCCTCTGGGAAATGCGCCTGGGCATGTTCCATGAGCTTTAGGAGATAGATAATCTGGTGGTCGCCCCAATACCCGATATATGACCACGGATCATCTGGTTCTATAACCTCCCAGTCTATACCCTGGCGGGTGATGCGGTATGGGTTGTAACCATCTAGCGTGGAAGCATTTAAAAACTTGGTAATCATCCCTTCAATAAACTTGGGATAGGTATAGGCCAAGGCCTCCCAGTTCTGGAAGATATCTCGCCAATTACCCTCATAATTGCGAAGTCTATTGCCAGCGGCATCTTGCACATGAATATTGAAGTTGTTCCACGGTCTGCTGGGGTCACCATGACGCCTGCTAAAACTCAGGGGCAAATACTCTGTACAAATACGAATTATATCTGCATTGCCAGTTTGCCTTGCGGCATCTAGCATGGTAGCATAGGTTAAATCTTGAGGAAGCCCGGCTAAAAATGCTTGGGCTTGGGCAAAAACACTTGGGTTGATCTGCTTAAAATAAGCCTGCAAATCTGTTAAGTCTATGGCATAACCATCAAAGAAAATACCACCGCGCATGGTGTTGTAAAGCACATTACTAAAATGCCTGCCGGTACTAAGTGCATCTGCAGTTAACTGCAAGCCGTCTGCCAAGCCTACCAACTTTTGCAAGTCATCGCCACCACGCGCTATGTCTTCATTAACAGCTGCAACCAGTTGTGCTGGAGCCGTAAGTTGGTTTTGTAGCCCGGTGATTTTTGTGTGTGTTTGATTCACCTCAGCAACGGTCATCCAATTTATCTGGTCTTTACCATTTAGCTTTAGGGCACTATGCACAAAATAGGCGCCTTTGGTGGCTTTTACAAAGCGCTCTTCTGAGAGGCTTTTGCCTTTTCTGAACGCTTCTAGTTGTGTATTTGATAAAAGAAAAGTGGGGTTCGGAAGGCCATGACTCCAAACGGTATTGGCCGTAAGCGATTCACTTGGTTCTGCTTTGTCTACAATGCGAGAGCTCAAGCTAAACACGCCCAAACCATTAGGTTCTAGTTCATTCTTTTTATAGGCATCTACTAATGTGCTTCGGTTATTTTGAAGCGCGCTGCCCACGCCTGCGGGAATTATATTTTGCAGACCATCTAGTATTTCTACCTGCGCCTCTTGGGGCGCTAAATTGTGTAACGAGGCCTTTTTCACAAAACCGTAGCGGTCAGAAAAGCACCATTGATACACAAATTTTAAGGCCAAATCCGCATTGATTTCTTCAAAAATCAAAGTGTTGCCAATGCGGTTTTTATACAAATTACGCGTTATGCCATACAAGCCTGTGTAGCGTTCTGAAAATGGCTCCCACAGCAACCATTTATCATCTCTTTTAATTTTTACGAGCGTTTTACTCCCCGTATATTCTGCATTATCAACGATCTTATCATCAGTATAATATGGAAATAAGGCCGACTCAGGGTTTTTTCTACCTGCCGTTAAACCGCCATTACTCGCAATAAAAAGCCACTGATCTGTAGGGCTTACCAAAGTCATAAAGAAAGGTGGCATGTTTTGGCAGTTTGAAATCTGATAAAACGGCTCACCATTGTGCGCAATAAAGCCCCCTGTTACGGGATTGTTTGAAGTGTTTACCGGTGTGTTGCCAACAAATACAGGGTGTGCGGTATTATTCATGCGTTTTTTCTGAGTCAAGGAATTATTATGGTTTGGATGGCTTGAGGACTAATGACTGTTGTAAAATCTTGTGCTTTGTGTTTTAAACCGATTGTTTTGCTAGATGTGGTCATGTTAAGCAGTACCACAACAATGCTCCCGTCAGGATTTTGTGCTGCTGTAAGCATGATATCCGCATCGGGATTTTGAAAGCCAATGCGTTTTGCTCCTGGCTGTATAAACTTGCTAAAATGGGTGAGGATGTAATACAGCGGTGTAAAATAGACCTCCCCTGTTTCTGGTTTTGCCAATACGGGTGCAATACACCAATTTTCGGCATGATTTGGCCCGCCTTTATCATCTAGCACCATATTCCAGTCTATCCAGCCAGACACCCAATTGTTTAAACAACCTATAATATCTCTGGCATAGCGGTAAGCCGGTACATATTTAGGATGCATGGGTTTATCAGCTTCTGGCGCCCAATCATAGCCCCAATCGGTGGCTTCTTTTTTCCAATACCAAGCATCATCCTGCCAATGCGGAACTTCGGCATCAATACACCCTTCAGTATGAATTATTTCTTTTTCTGGCGCAAGCTCATGGGTTCTTTGCAACGACTCTGGAAACCAATCAAACGTGCTGGTGTACCAATGTACAGCCGTGCCACCTATATATCCCAACAGATCTTGATCAGTTAACAAAACCTCAGCCCATTCTTCTAATTCTTCACCACGATTTTGATCGTACACCAAAATCTTACTGTCAATGCTATCGCGCGCAAGCCGTGGGCCGAGATGATGCGTAACAAAGCTGGCCATTTCTTGTGGGGTATAGTGCATACTCTCCCAGTTATTACCATTACCTAGTGGTTCATTTTCTACCGTAAAGGCCCAAATAGGGATACCTTCTTTTTCATACGCCTTTGCGTATTTGCTAAAAAAAAGCGCCCAGGTATCGTAATATTCTGGTTTTAACTTTCCGCCAAACCAGGCGTTATTGTCTTTCATCCAAGGTGGTGCAGTCCACGGGCTGGCAACCAGTTTAAACCCACCCTCAGAAAGTTGCTGTGCCCGCTTAATCAACGGTATAAGATCATCTTGGTCTTCTTGAATTGAGAAATGAACCAAAGCTGTATCACCAGCAACCGGCGCATAGGCATAAGATTGTACTGAAAAGTCGCAGCTATTCATGTGCGTACGGCAAAGGCTATAAGCTGCACCAGTATTGCTAAAGTATGCGCGTATAACGCTATCGCGGGTTTGGGGCGGAAGTTGATTGAGCACCCAAGCGGTAGATTCTGTAAAAGCACCACCGAAACCTTGGATTGTTTGAAAAGTTTCTTCTGGCATGAGCTGTATGTGCACCTCTGCTGTAGTCTGAGGGATTTCTAGTGCTCTAAGCTGATCGCCAGCAGCAGAAGTTTGATAAATCGTGTATTTAGCAACATCTTGCCCAACTGGATGACATGCCACTACACTTAAAAAAAGTAAAATTACCGCGATGCGTTTTGGCATGATTATAACTTACTGTAATTCGTAAACGCGTACATAATCCAACACAAAAGCATGACTGCGCCAAGTGCTATCAATGCCTTGTGCACCGCCCCAGCCACCACCAACGGCCAAGTTCAAAATAATGGCCTGAGGGTCATTAAATGGCCATTCTAAGGCATTTGCGGTTTTATCATAGGTGTAATAATGTACATCATCAACATAGGCACGAATACCCGTTGGATACCATTCTATGCTGTAGGTATGCCATTCTGTGTTCATGTTTTCTACCGGTGTTGTGGCCGTTATTTGGTTATTCTGCTTAAAATAATAAGCCCTGGTATGGCAGCTCGCGTGGTTTAATCCCGCGCCGGTGGTATCGTTAATTTCAAAACCCACACATTCTAAAACATCAATTTCGCCACAGTATGGCCAACTTAACTCATCACGGTAGGCCGCCCCTAAAAGCCAGCCAGCAGACCATGTACCGCGGCCAACGGGCACCTTGGCTCTAAATTCAATTTTGCCATAAGTAAAAGCCACTTTACCCGCTGTGGTTAACCGCGCAGACGTCCAGGGGTAACCCATATCATCTTGATGCGCCTCTATGATTAAGTTGCCATTTTCTAGGCGTGCGTTTTGTGTACGTTGATCTGTATAATACTGTGGCTCATTATTTCCCCAACCCCAATTGCCTACGTTATAAGACCATTTGGTGGTATCGGGTAAACCTGTCCCCTCAAACTCATCGCTCCAAACCAAGGTCCAAGTGGTACCTTCCATAGATTGCGTAAGCACAGAGGGGGTTTCTTTATGGGGATATAACAAATCGAAGGTTATATTTTTTAGTGCAAACTGACCTTTCGCCACATGAAACTTTATGGGATGTGACCCCGTATCTAGCGGTGAACCATCAACCGTTGCTATGCCTTGTGGCGCTGCAATATTTCCGGTGATGTTATAGGTGCGGCCATCTGCATTAAAGGGATAATCTTCAAGCCATACCAAAGCATCTTCAGAAGGCGACCCTGTAATGGTAACACGGTACCTTCCCGCTTCTGCAACGGGCAACATAAAACTCAGCCATCCCCCTTCAGAAACCGTTATTGTAGAGTCTGTTTCAGAAACCAACCCAGAAGATTCTATATAATCTGCCGCTTTTATTACAATGCCAGATGGCACATCTAAATCGCCATTTGCGGTTGATTTTGCTGTACATGCCGCAAATAAGAGTAGCCCTAAAAAAGGAGATAAATTTTTCATGTTACCAATTAACTTTTTACCAATTGTGCTTCGAGTTCTTCTAGTGATTTTCCTTTAGTTTCAGGAATAACCCTAATAATAAAGATGAGCCCCAGTATGGCAAAAATGCCATAGATTAGGTAGGTAGTAGCACTTCCTAGAGTGCTGAGCTCCCACGGAAAAATTAGCTGTACCAAAAAGCTCACCGCAGAATTTATCAAGCCTACAAATGAAACAGCAACCCCGCGAATGGTGTTGGGAAATAACTCTGAAAACAACACCCACATTACTGGTCCGATTGAAATAGCGAATGAAGCCACAAAGCCAAGAATGGCGAAAAGGATGAGCATTGGGTTCATAGAAATAGCAGCTGCTGTTAACTCAGAATTGTACTTCTTGGCATCTTGCTCGCCCAAGGCTTGTATCATTGCATCTTTAAATTCAATATCGCTTGAAAAAGTAGTGCCCTTAATAGGTTCTAAACGCGTTTTATCTATTGTTTCTGGCAGACCTGCGATGCCTTCCTCAGCCAGTGTATACGTTGCTGAACCAAAACCATAAGACAAGATAAACATCGCCACCGCAATACCTGCAACGCCAAAACTCAATAATGGCTTACGGCCTAGTTTGTCTATAAAAAGCATCGCTAAAACCGTAAAAGCAAGGTTTACCAAGCCAACCATGATGGCGCTAACCATAGAGGCATCTGTACCTATACCACTTTGTTTAAAAATCATAGGTGCGTAAAAGAACACCGAATTAATACCCGTGATCTGTTGAAGCACGGCCACCACGATGCCTATGGTTAATACCATACGCAAAGCAGGTTTAAACAATTCGAACACTGAGCCGCGCTTCTTTTTTTTCTCCGTTTGTAGCGCTTTGGTGATTTTATCTATTTCCGCTTTTGCAGCGTCAGATCCATTTAACCGAGACATGGTTGCTTGTGCTTCCATAAGTTGGCCCTTCATAATACACCACCTCGGGCTGCGTGGCACGAAAAATAATCCGAAGAAATATAAGATGGCAGGTAGGGCTTCTAAGCCGAGCATCCAACGCCAGTTGTATTTGGCAAAGCCCAGGCTGGTGGCCCAACTGGCATCACTCTTGCCGAGTTGTAATATGAGATAATTTGTAAAAAACGCCAACGAAATACCAATTACAATATTTAGTTGGTTAAAGGATACCATCCTTCCGCGAGATTTAGCAGGGGATATTTCTGCAATATACATAGGCGCTAAAATGAGCGAAGCACCTACCCCCAAGCCACCAATCATACGGGCGATTACCAACCAAAAAAATGAAGGTGCCAAAGCAGAACCCAATGCCGAAATGAAATACAGTATCGCTGCATATCGTAACACGGTGCGCCTACCCAACCTATCACTGATTGGGCCTGCCACCAGCATGGCCAACGCGGCAACAAGGGTGAGCGATGATACGCCCCAGCCAAGCTCAATTTCGGTTAGTTGAAATTCAACAACAATAAATTCATTTACACCAGAAATTACAGAGGCATCAAAACCCATAAGTAACCCACCCAGCGCTACTATTAAGGCAATTATGAAAATGGTGTTTTTGTTTGATTTCATTACGTAGTTATGTTTCGTATCGTTTAATAATGTTTAGTTACGGTTAAGAAAATATCAGCCAAAGCGCTGTAATAAGTACAAAAAGACCGATGGTTAAGACTGTATTTGTAATGCTGGCATTTGCTGCAGCGGCACCACGAGAATAGGTGATTTTCTGCAAATCTTCAATACGCGGTGCGGCCGTTCTAAGACTTACCAGAACCAAAACAGCACTGCTCACAACAAAAAGCAAGAGCGCGAAATGCAAAAAGTTAATGTCTACGAAGGCGCGCAAAACGCCTGTTAAACTAGCCTTGTTTAACTCGAGAATTAGGCGCGTTGCCCCAATGATAGCACCAGAGAGCAATGCGTATTTTGCGCCTTGTGCATTTATACGTTTATAAAATACCCCAAGCAAAAACACTGCAGCAATGGGTGGCGAAATGTATGCTTGAATACTTTGCAGCTTTTGAAAAAGTCCGCCCTCAAGAATCTTTAACAACGGTATCCAGGCGAGACCCAAAATTACCAAGCCCGCTGTGGCAAGTCTACCTACCAAAACCAATTTTTTATCACTTGTTTCTGGCTTATAGCGTTTATAAACATCTATGGTAAACAGTGTAGAGCACGAATTAAACACAGAGCTCAAAGAACTCATTAGTGCAGCCAATAAACCCGCAACCACCAATCCACGTGCCCCCGCGGGTAACAAGGTCATGGTGATCAGAGGCAAAGCCGCATCATGCACAGGCGCACCATTTTCAGTGGGAAAGGTTAGCAATGGATTTTCACCTACTGAAAGCGCATAGGCAATTACGCCAGGGATAACAAAGATGAAAAGCGGCAATAATTTAAGATATGCGGCAAATATTGATCCTTTGCGCGCTTGATCAATGTTCTTAGCAGAGAGCACGCGTTGCACAATAAATTGATCTGTACACCAATACCAAACGCCCAATATTGGTGCCCCAAACAAAATGCCTGTCCACGGAAAAGCTTCATCAGAAAATGGGCGCCACAAGCTCGTATAGCTTGGAGTTACTTTGGTGGCTACTTCTTGCCATCCGCCTAGCGCTTCTAATCCAAAATAGGTAACCGCCAAGGAGCCTCCAAGCAAAATAAACATTTGAATCATGTCTGTATAAACCACAGCACGCAGACCGCCAAACACGGTATATAGACCTGTGCCCACCACCACGATGATGGCGCCTGTCCAAAAATCTATCCCCAACAAAGCTGTAAAAATGATACCCCCAGCAGTTATGGTTACGGCAATTTTTGTGGTGATGTAACCAATAATAGACACCCACGTTAAATAGCTTCGCGACCAGCCATCATAGCGTTGTTCTAAAAATTGGGGCATGGTAATGGCGGTACTCCGGAGGTATAAAGGCACAAATAACCAGCCCAACAACAAGAGCATAAAGGCCGCCAATATTTCAAATTGCGCAACTGGGAAATCGCCAGCGGCACCTGCGCCTGCCAGCCCCACAAGGTGTTCTGAGCCGATGTTTGAGGCAAATAACGAGGCGCCTATTACGAACCAGCCCAAATTTCTGCCCCCTAAAAAATACTGTTCTGTTGCGGTTGCAGTACTCCGCTTTCTATCGCGCAAAATGAGCACAATTGCAATGGCGAAAACCAAGACAAAGTAGCCTATAATTACTGCAAAATCTGCAAAAGCAAGCGTATGGGTTGGCGTCATATACCTGCCGATATTATCTTAAAGTTCAAAAGAAAAACCTTTAGCTATGAGTTCATCATAGCGCATTTTATCAAACGAATAAAGCCTTGCTGGCCGATGCGGCACATCTTTTTGATTCTCTTTTAATGAGTGAAGCAGGTTCATGCTCAGGATGCGCTTTCTAAAATTAGCCTTATCATATGATTCATTCAGCAGTGCTTCATAAAGAGATTGCAATTGGCCCAAAGTAAATTTTCTGGGCAACAGTTCAAATCCTACCGGACGATGACGAACCCGATCTCTTAATACCTTAACGGCATCTTCTAAGATCTCATTATGGTCAAAAGCAAGGGTGGGTATATTTTCAAAATCTACCCAATATACGCCCTGCGCCCAAGCAGACGCATGCGGGTCATGTTTTTCTATATCAATTAAAGAATAGTAGCCAGAGGTGATTACCCTACCGGCAGGGTGCCGATCTACACGGCCATAAATGCGGGTTTGCTCCATATATAGATTATTGATTCCCGTTAAATCTCGCAGTACCCTACGTGCGGCAACATCTATATTTTCATTAGGATAAACCAAATCCCCAGGCAATGCCCACTGGCCCTCAAATGGTGCAGCACCACGTTTAATGAGCAACACCTTTAATTTACTTTCGTGATAGCCAAAGACAACACAGTCTACAGACAAACCGAACTGAAAGAACTTTTCATAAGCAATTTCATAGTACGGCACCGCATACTTGTTTTGACTTTGGGTTATGTCTAATTGTTCTGCCATCTTGAATTGTACTAAGTACGTTTCAAAAGTAAACAAAATTATCTATTGGTGATTTATACCATAAGGACACCTTTAACGATTGTGCGTTAATTGTCTTTAATCGCACATTTTTTAGATTGGTGAAATGTCTTTTGGTTTATTCAACCATAAGATGTACTTTTGGTCGATATTACAATAACATTACTATGAGAAACATTACATTATTCTTATCTCTCTTAGTCGCAACGTTCGCAGTAGCCCAAAATGACACGGTTACTTTTAGTGTTGATATGAACACCTACAGCGCGACAACGTACACGACTGTAAACCTTAATGGTACATTTAACAGCTGGTGTGGCGGATGCAACCCAATGGCCGACCCTGATGGAGATGGCGTTTGGGAAGTGTCTTTACCATTAACCGCGGGAACCATTGAGTACAAGTTTACACTTGACGGTTGGACTGGTCAGGAGTCATTAACGCCTGGAATACCATGTACTATTACCACAAATGGTTTCACAAACCGTGTGTTAACGTTTTCTGGCAACACAACTGTACCAACAGTATGCTGGGAGCAGTGCGGCCCTTGCAACATTTTAACGCAAGTTGATCTTCCTATTACGTTTGATGACATGACTGTAAATTACAACACCGTAAGTTTTGGTGGTGGTATTGACAGTATCGTTGTTGACCCAACAGACCCAACAAACATGGTATT
>CAYQDW010000037.1:0-23910 GCA_964416385.1 uncultured Cryomorphaceae bacterium
TGCTTTGTGTACACGCGCCTGCGCTTATGTTGCCGGCTGTCATAATCTTTTGCAAATAGCGCTTTTATTTCTCTGTTGTCTTCCTGCTGCGGATTAGATTCTACCACAGTAATGCCTTTTTTTATAAAAACATCTAGTAGTTTTTTAAATATTAGCGCTGTAATGCCTTTGTTTTGATATTCAGGGTGTACCCCAATCAAGAGTAATTCTACTTTTTTGCTGTTTTTCATAGCATATAAAAACCGTAGAAAACCAAAAGGATACAATTGACCTTTAGTTTTTATTGCGGCATCAGCCAGGCTGGGCATAGTTACAGCAAATGCCACATAGCGGTCTGCCACATCTACCAGCACCATTACATTTTCCGGAGGTAAATAGTTGAGAAATTGTTCTGCATAAAACGCCATCTGGTCTTCGTTCAACGGTACGTAGTTGTAAAGCCTCTTGTAGGTTTCGCTCATCAGCTTTAAGACCTTAACACTAGCATATCTTAAATCTGATTTATTCTTTAAGGGTAATTCGCGTAATGCGTATCTATTTTCTACAACATCAGCCATACTTAGTATGCGTTCTGGAATGGTTTGTGGCACTATAAACTGGTATTCTAGCCAATCTTTCCTTTTGTGGTAGCCGTTGGCCTCATAGTGCTTTTGATAGTAGGGGGCGTTGTACCAAGTGCTCATTGTGTTTTGTTCGGTAAAACCGTCTATCAGCACGCCTGCCCGGTCAAGGTCAGAAAAGCCAAGTGGCCCTTCAATTGTAGTTGCGCCCAATTCTTTGCCAGCATCTTCAATCGCCTTGAAAAGGGCTTGAGAAACTTCGTTGTCGTTTTCAAAGTCAAGCCAGCCAAAGCGCATTTTCTTTTCATTCTTCAACTCATCCGTATGTGCCAGAACAGCTACGCGCCCGGCCACTCTTCGGTCTTTAAAAACGAGATAAAGCCTGCTATCAGCTGTTTCATAGATCGGATTTTTCTCTTTGTTAAAGGTGCTGAACTCATCCTTCACCATTGGCGGTACCCAGTATTTGTTATCCTGGTAAAGCCAAAAGGGGAAATAGATAAAACTCTTCAGATCGCGTTTTGAGCTAACTTCTTTAACGGTTAGTGCCATATTAAATGTGTGCCAATGTTTGCTAAGATAACTGGTGAGCGGCAAATTATGCACGCTTTTTATGTGATGTACTTCACGTTTTTAAATATTAATGAAGGGTACCTTTAATGAAAATTACACCGTTATGAGAGCACTTAGTTTAATATCAGTTGCATTGGTAATGTTGGTTACAGCCAATTGCGAAAAGAACACAGATCCTGTTCCTAACCCGGTAAATCAAAATCCGGTTGTGAACACTGGAAATCCACACCTGGATTCCATCATGAACAACACACCTTATGAAGTGCCAACTGCCGCAGAAGAGGAAGCGTTAAAACTAATGCGCGAGGAAGAGAAAATGGCCCGCGACCTGTACCTAAATGCCTTTGATGATTGGAATGTTCAGATATTCCAAAATATCAGTGGTAGTGAACAGCGCCACATGGATGCTGTGAAGGCGCTACTTACAAAATACAGTTTAACAGATCCTGTTTTAAATGACGGACGCGGCCTGTTTGTGAACCCTGTAATAGACAGCATTTACACGTTGCTTGATCAGCAAGCCGGCTTAAGTAAGATAGATGCCTTAAAAATGGGTGCCTTCGTAGAAGAGTTTGATATCAAAGATTTGCGTGAACTAAAAGATCATGTTGTAGATAATACAGATATCACTCTCGTTTTTGATGAATTAGAGCGTGGTTCACGCAACCATTTACGCAGCTTTTATGAAAATCTGCAAAATCAAGGCATTACATATGTACCACAAGTTTTATCACAGGCAGAATTTGACGCTATTATAAATTCGCCCCATGAAACGGGTGGCGGCATGTAATACAGACATTGTATAATGATTCGCTTTTAAGTTGGAGTGGGGCGCAGTGCGCCCCGCTTTTTTATAGCCCTGATAGATTTACGTATTTAATGTTGAGGTAATCGTCCATACCATATTTACTACCCTCACGGCCAAAACCACTTTCTTTTATGCCACCAAACGGGGCCTGAACTTCAGAGATCAAACCCGTATTTACGCCTACCATGCCGTATTCAAGGGCTTCGGCAACGCGCCAAACACGGCCAATATCGCGGCCGTAGAAATAAGCCGCCAGACCGTAATTAGTGTTATTGGCCAGTGTAATCACTTCCGCCTCAGAAGAAAAACGGTAAACCGGTGCTACAGGACCAAATATCTCATTGCTACTTACCATCATTTCTGCCGTGGCATTGGCCAACACGGTGGGTTGGTAAAAGGTGCCACCCAATTCATGCGGTTTGCCACCTGTTACAATTTGGGCGCCTTTTGCCACGGCATCATCAACCAGGTTGCACACTTTGGTAAAGCCCTCATTGTCTATCAACGGACCAATGGCAGAGCTGTCTTCAAAGCCATCGCCAACGGGCAATGCGGCTACGCGCGAAGCATATTTCGTTATGAATTCATCGTAAATGGCATCATGAACGTATAATCGGTTACTGCAGATACATGTCTGGCCGCTGTTGCGATACTTGCTGGCAATGGCGCCATCAATAGCTGCATCAATATCAGCATCTTCAAAAACAATGAATGGAGCGTTGCCACCCAGCTCAAGTGAGAGCTTTTTAACTGTTGGCGCACAGGCTGCGTAAAGCATTTTGCCTACTTCAGTGCTTCCGGTAAAAGAGAGCTTTTTAACGGTAGGATTGCTGGTTAATTCTTTGCCAACCTTTTCCGGCTGATTAGTGGTGATGATGTTGAATACTCCCGGTGGAAAGCCCGCCTCCTCGGCCAGTTCTGCCAGCGCAAGGGCAGATAGTGGCGTTTGCTCGGCCGGTTTAATAACTACCGTACAACCTGCGGCCAGCGCAGGTGCCACTTTGCGGGTTATCATGGCATTGGGGAAGTTCCATGGGGTGATGGCGGCTACTACGCCAACAGGCTGCTTTAATGCAAAAATGCGACTGCCGGGCACGGAGTTGGGGATGATATCGCCATAGGCCCGTTTGGCTTCTTCGGCAAACCACTCTACAAATCCGGCACCGTAAACAATTTCTCCAATGCCTTCTTTCAATGGCTTGCCTTGCTCTGCGGTTAGCAGTTTGCCCAGATCAGTACGGTTATCCATAATGAGCTGAAACCATTTGCGCAATACTTTGCTGCGCTGTTTAGCCGGCAGGCTGCTCCATGCAGGGAAGGCCGCACTTGCGGCCGCAATCGCCTGGCGGGTGTGGGTTTCATCTAAATCAGGTACACTGGCCAGAACTTCTCGGGTTGCCGGATTTTTTACAGAAAAAGTTCGTTCGGTTGTTATCCATTGGCCGTTTATAAAAGCTTGGGTGTGGAGGAATTTCATGTGTATTGTTTGCAAGCAAATTAATCATCTCTTTTACATCCGTAATAGTATTTTTAGTTAACTTAGGATGACTAACTTTAAAGTCGTAATGCGCGTCTTATTATTCATACTGGTAATTACCATCACCTCCTTAAATCAACTAAGCGGGCAAAACTGGAATGTATTTGCTAGTAGTTCAGATACGCTATCGATGATAGATTCAGCGGGTACTATTTGGAGTGCATTTGCCGATAGTGTTCGTCAAGGAGCAGCTATAAGAACTTCTTATTTGCACGATAGAGTCGGGGCACCACCATCAGATACTGCTATGTCTAATCCAGGATGTCAGCTATACGGAGCTTCATCAACGCATATTGGTAAGGTAATTATTGAATACCCAGATAGTCTGCTTTTTTGTTTTGTGGGTGACACGGTACGTTTTTACAATCATGATACGGTAAATGACATTTACCATACGATTGGCTACAGTGCGTATTTGGAGAAGACTACGCTTGATACGCTATTTTCTGGTCAGCTAGACAGTGTTAAGCACTTTCGCGTAGATGTTTATGCTCCACAGTGGCTCGCGGGCAATTACGACATGCGTCTATCTAAATCCAATGGATTACTCGCTTTTCCACATATTTTTGATCAAGTGCCGTATTATTATTATTTGCTGCACGGGCCTGTATCGCAACTCAATAGAACAGATTATTCCTTATTGAAAACGGATGAGGTTTTTGACTTTCAGCCTGGTGACCAATTTCATTATAAATATTCGTATCGGGTACATATCGGTCCTACGAACACCAAAATCATAAATTGGACAATACTTTCAAGGCAGGAAACTAATGATTCCATTGCGTATGCGATTTCACGATATATAGAGAACAAGGCCTATCAATATGTATCCAACCCAATGCCACAGCAAATAGTGACTACTACCTATTTGCAAGACACCATCTTGCTAGACTATCCAAAGAATATTATTTTGGGTGAGGGGCTATCGTTGCAGGCGAATTCATTTGGGCAATCGGGTATGTATTCTACGAATGGGTCAAACAGGGAATATGTTTTGTTTGATGTTGGCGGATATTGGGGAGGCTCTAAATGTATTAGTCAGGGGATTAGTTTTAATCCGGCTAATTACTACTATAGGGAAGGCTTAGGACAGACGTCATATTTTATTTCACGATACTGCGGTAATGGCATGAACACCTGTGAGTTTGAAGAACGAATGTTAGTCTATGCCAATCGGGGAGGGATAATTTTCGGTTCACCGAGTTTTGTTTCTGTTTCCGAGTTCGAAGAAAAGCGCGATATCCGAGTTTTTCCCAATCCAACAAAGGGCGTGCTTCACCTTTCAGGAGTTAATCCCGGAAGTACTTATCTACTAAAAGACTTAACCGGAAGAACCATTGCCAAAGGTGTGTTATTAGATGTGCCGCAGATAGACATGAGTAAACTTGCCTCGGGAATTTACCTTCTACAAGTGAATAGAAAAGTCATCAGAATTATAAAAGAATCCTGATTTATAGTTGGGTCGTCACCAGTTTTACATTTAGGTCTAGGAAAAGAATAGTATCAAACGATCAAGGCGTTTTTAACGACTTCTTTTGGCAGGTAAATATGCGCTTCATCAAAGCGATTGTATTTTATCACCGAATAAGATGCTGGAAATCCGTTGAATAGTTGCTTGTAAGCGGGAATGGTCACTTCATTTATACCTTGTATTTTATCTACGGAAATATTGGTTTTCACCCATAGTTCCTTTATGAGTATACCTTTTGGGCTGATCTCATAGCGTGTAAACAACATGCTAAGTGGGCGATAAATAAAAACTAGAAATGGTCCGATTATCCATCCTTCTGCCCCTAAAAAAGCAAGAATAGCTGGAATGGTTAACCGAATGATGAGGGAATAGACATTGAACTTTGGCTTGAGAACAACCATGTTAAAGGCTTTTCAAAGCAGTAATTGTTTCGGCTGGATTGTCGCTTCCAAACACAAAACTTCCGGCAACCAGCACATCCGCTCCGGCATCTACCAGTTCTTTGCCGGTTTCCAGGTTAACGCCACCGTCAACCTCAATAAGCGCGGTTGAGTTGCTGCTGTCTATCATCTCACGTAAACGGGCTACCTTTTTCAAAGCTTGACGGATAAAACTTTGTCCACCAAAACCAGGATTCACACTCATCACCAACACCAGATCAAGGTCTTCAATAACATCAGCCAATAGTTCTACAGAAGTATGCGGATTAAGGCTAACACCTGCCTTCATGCCGGCTGCCTTTATTTGTTGTATGGTACGGTGCAAGTGGGTGCTGGCTTCATAGTGTACCGTTAAAATATCAGCTCCGGCTTTTTTAAAATCATCTACATAACGTTCCGGCTGAACGATCATCAGGTGCACATCCATCACCTTTTTACAGTGCTTTGTAATGGCTTTCATCACAGGCATGCCAAAACTTATATTGGGCACAAAAACGCCATCCATTACATCAATATGGAACCAATCGCACGCACTGGCATTTAGCATTTCACAGTCGCGTTGCAGGTTTCCAAAGTCGGCTGATAAAAGAGAGGGGGCGATGAGGGGCATGTTAGATTATTTTTTAATTGAGGCAAAAATAGAATTGTATGGCTACTATTTATTAAAAGAATAAATTTGAATCAATTCAAACAAATGCATATGGATATAATCGAATTGAGGTCAGCTTTGCATGAGCTTATTGATCGCGCTGATGAAAATGAGTTAAATGTGCTCAAAGCGATTTTGGAGAAAATGGAAGTCAAAAATCAAAAACCCGAATTATTACAGGCTCTCTTGGATCAAAGTCGCAAAGAATATGAAGACGAAGATACTTTTGAGCATGAATCAGTTATGCGAGAAGTGCGGATTAAGTATGGTTTTGAAGAATGATAGTAGTTTGGACAAGAACTGCGAAAAAAACATTTTTAGCTGAAACAGATTTTATTCTTAGAAAATGGAATAAAAGGCAAGTTAAGGCCTTCGTTCAACTTGTTGATGAATGTCTCGGTTTATTGTCTTCCGGAACCTTAAAAGGAAGGAAAGTTGAATATGATTTGTTTCTTTTTGTTATTTCAAAGCAAACAACGTTGTATTATTTACGTAAAGACGATAAAATTATTCTTCAGGTTTTTTGGAATAATAAACGAGATCCAGAAGATTTGAGATATCTGCTGAATAAGAATAAAAAACCCTGACTTTTCAATCAGGGTTTTTACATTAACCTAAATAGGTTTTAAGAATCTTGCTTCGAGAGGTATGTTTCAACCTGCGAATAGCCTTTTCTTTTATCTGACGTACGCGTTCGCGCGTAAGATCAAATTTTTCACCGATCTCTTCAAGCGTCATTGGGTGTTGGCCACCTAAACCGAAGTACAGGCGGATAACATCACCCTCGCGTGGGGTTAGGGTGGCAAGGCTGCGCTCAATTTCTGTGCGCAAGCTGTCTAACATCAAATCCTGATCAGGATTTGGGCTGTCAGCACTGTTCAATACATCGTATAAGTTGCTGTCTTCACCTTCAACCAGCGGGGCATCCATACTTACGTGGCGGCCGCTGTTACGCATACTTTCTTTAACGTCATTCTCACCCATCTCCAGGTGCTCTGCAATCTCATTGGCACTTGGTGCACGTTCGTGGCTTTGCTCTAATAAAGCGTAGGCTTTGTTGATCTTGTTAATAGATCCAATTTTGTTTAGTGGCAAGCGCACGATACGGCTTTGCTCCGCAAGTGCTTGTAGAATACTCTGGCGAATCCACCATACGGCATAGGAGATGAATTTAAAACCGCGTGTTTCGTCAAAACGTTGCGCGGCTTTGATCAAGCCGAGGTTGCCCTCATTGATCAGGTCGGGCAATTTTAAG
The DNA here is from genome assembly GCA_964416385.1 of uncultured Cryomorphaceae bacterium. GTDB lineage: Bacteria > Bacteroidota > Bacteroidia > Flavobacteriales > Schleiferiaceae > JAUHWL01. The sequence continues at coordinate 7,294 of CAYQDW010000037.1, forward strand.
CCCTGGTTTTGATACTGTTTAGCTACAGAAACTACGAAACGTAAGTTTGCTTTGGTCAATTTCTCTAAAGCCGCCTGGTCGCCCGCTTTAATGCGCTGGGCTAATTCTACTTCTTCTTCGGCTGTAATGAGTTCAACCTTACCAATTTCTTGTAAATACTTGTCTAACGAAGCCGTTTCGCGATTTGTAACCTGTTTGGTGATCTTAAGTTGTCTCATTGGCTAAACCTCCTGATTATTAAAAAACATTTATTAAACGTACAGACTACGCGTTAGTTGCCTGTGTGTTATCTTCTGGTTTGGGTAAAAGTGCTTTGCGAGAAAGCTTGAGTTTACCCCGCTCATCTATGGCGATTAATTTCACGTCAATGCGCTGGCCTTCCTCTAATTCATCAGAAACATTGGCAACGCGTTTCCAGGCAATTTCTGAGACGTGAAGTAATCCATCAGTGCCTTTTCCTATTTCTACAAAAGCACCGTAGGGCTGTATAGAACGTACAAGCCCGCGGTATGTTTCACCAACAACAGGAACAAACGCGATCTGACGAATACGATCTTCGGCCATTTGAATCATAGCTGCATCTCTACCGCTAATCTCTACTACACCTTTATCATTTATTTCTTCTAACACGATTGTAGTGCCTGTTTCTTCTTGTAAGCCCTGTATCACTTTTCCGCCAGGCCCAATAACCGCTCCGATAAATTCTTTCGGAATTTCAACTACGACCATTTTGGGTGCATTAGGCTTCAGCGTTGCACGTGGTGCATCCAGCGTTTTAAGCATTTCGCCTAAAATATGCAGACGGCCATCACGAGCTTGAAGCAAGGCTTTTTCCAGAATCTCAAAGCTCAAACCGCTGATTTTGATATCCATCTGGCAAGCAGTGATACCTTCTGTGGTTCCAGTAACTTTAAAGTCCATATCACCCAAATGGTCTTCATCGCCAAGAATATCAGAAAGAACAGCGTATTTGCCATTATCTGGGTTGGTGATTAAGCCCATAGCGATACCTGAAACGGGACGTTTGATTTGAATACCTGCATCCATCAATGCAAGTGTGCCTGAACACACGGTTGCCATAGAAGAGGAGCCATTAGACTCTAACACTTCACTCACCAAACGGATGGCGTATGGGTTTGTACCCAACATGTTCTTAAGAGCACGTTGTGCAAGGTTACCGTGACCAATTTCTCTGCGGCTTACACCACGAATCGGGCGCGCTTCACCAGTTGAGAATGGTGGAAAATTATAGTGCAGATAAAACTTCTCTTCACCCACAAAGGTTGGCGAATCAATGCGGTTAGCATCCAGGCTTGAACCCAGGGTAACAGAGGCTAGTGCCTGAGTTTCGCCACGAGTAAATATACTTGATCCGTGGGTGCCGGGTAGGTAATCAACCTCACACCATATTGGGCGAATAGTTTTTGTGTCTCTGCCATCCAGACGAATGCCTTCATCCAGAATCATGTTACGCATGGCATCATACTCCACATCATGGAAGTATACAGAGGCCAACGCCATTTTTTCGGCTTGCTCTTCTTCAGAATACTTGCTCATGTATTCGTCAAAAGCAGCTCTAAAGGCTTCGCTGCGTTCTTGTTTGCTGCTGCCACTTTTAGCAATGGCGTAAACCTTGTCATAGCATGCATTCTTCACATCTTCGCGAAGTTCTTCATCATGCGTTTCGTGGCTGTATTCGCGCTTGGTTCTAGCTTTTTCAATCTTGGCGGCTAATTCAAGCTGGGCATTTACCTGGTCTTTTATGGCTGCATGGGCTACAGAAATAGCGTCAAGCATTTCCTGCTCACTTACCTCTAGCATTTCGCCTTCAACCATTACAACACTGTCTGCAGTACCACCAATCATCATGTCGATGTCTGCAGCTTCTAGCTCTGCTGGCGATGGGTTGATAACGAATTCACCATTTATGCGGGCAACACGTACCTCGCCAATGGGGCCGTTAAATGGTATGTCTGAAACAGCAATGGCAGCAGAGGCGGCTAAACCGGCCAATGCGTCTGCGGCATACTTATCATCATACGAGATCAGGCTAATATAAACCTGCGTTTCTGCGTGATAATCACTAGGAAAAATGGGGCGTAAAACACGGTCTACCAAACGAGCTGTTAAGATTTCACGGTCGCTTGGGCGGCCTTCGCGCTTCAAAAAGCCACCTGGCACACGACCGGCAGCACTAAATTTTTCTCTGTATTCTACGGTAAGGGGGAGAAAATCTACTCCTTCTTTTGCTTCTTTGCTGCTTACTACAGTTGCTAGCAGCATGGTTCCACCCATTTTAACAACCACAGCGCCGTCTGCTTGTTTGGCCAGTTTACCCGTTTCAATTTCTATGGTACGGCCATCGCTTAGGCTGATGGTTTGGGTGATTGGATTTGGAGTCATCTATGTTTTTAAATTACAAATGTTTATATACGCGAAAAGGCAATTGTAAAAATTGCCTTTTCAACGCGTTATCTTAAATTTTTATTTCCTAATTCCAAGTTTCGCGATAATTGCTCTGTAACGCTCAATGTCATTGTTCTTTAGGTAATCGAGCAATTTTCTGCGCTTACCTACCATGCGTAGCAGTGAGCGCTCTGTGTTAAAGTCTTTGCGATTCTTCTTTAGGTGCCCAGTAAGGTGGTTGATGCGGTAAGTAAACAACGCAATCTGTCCTTCTGGTGAGCCGGTATCAACGGCTCCTTTGCCATGTTCGGCAAAAATTTCTTGTTTCTTTTCTGATGTTAGATACATGTCAAAATCGTATTAGATGTTTGTGATGTACGCTTTTTTGCGAGGGCGCAAAGATAGAAAAATATATTATCGGTTTTAAACCGACAACATTTCTATTCTTGCATTCTTCAGGTCAAACATTTAGTTTTGAGACTATATAACCATGGCTTACAGCCAAATCTTTGGCACTGTAGTTTCGAAATTCCTTACTTAACTTTATTTCTCTCAATTCATTAACATCACCCGGTCGTGTTTCAGTAAATAATATTTCCCAGCCAGTCTGGTTATGCAATTCAAGATAATCAATAAACCTAAGGCGATTTTGAGGCTGAATTTTGTTGTCAATAAGCTTCCATTGACTCTTGTTAAACTTTAAAAAGTTATAAATAGAAATTTTTTTGTCACCATGTTCGAAATGGTCGCTCATGTCGATAAAATGACTCATTAATCCATTTCTTGACATTAACTTGGTTAACTGATCCAACAAGAGTCTTAAAGGTTCTAGATAAATGTGCTCAAAAGTGTTATTAGATATAATGAGATCCATTTTTTTTTGAGGTGAAAAAAATGATAACAAATCCGAACCCTTGTGTAAGGTTAAGCCAATTTGGGCACACAGGTTTTCTATTGAATCTTCATGGTTTACTTGCATTTCCAATAAAGAATACAACCGTTTTTCATCAATGTCAAACAGGTATTTTGTTAAAATACCACGACCATGCCACTCTTTAAATTTATCAATGCACGTAAAGAATGTTTTAGAATTCATCCATTGATATATGTCCACTGAATGCATTTCATTGCATCCACATAAATAAAAACTCAAGGGAATGACCGGATACCAACCTGTACCTATTTCTAATATAACTGCATCTGAAAGTGATGTGTTCTTTTGGCCATACTTATCAAAATGCGCCAGATGGTCTCTGGCATGCTCAATTTTCCATGCGAAGTGCTGATCGCTTAGGGAGAAGCCAGTCATGAACTTGCTTTGAGCCAGATAGTTTAGTCTATATCCATAGGGTAGAATAGAGAAGCCCTTCTGTATAAATGCTTTTATTCGCCAATCCATATTTATTGAATTTCAATTAAAAAAGGCAAGAATAAGGATAGATCTTTTCATAGAATTTAACTTATGTGGATTAAAAATTGGCTGATTTTGTCTTTCAGATTTTTGCGCTCTACGATAAAATCAAGGAAGCCTTTTTCCAGCAAAAACTCACTGCGCTGAAAACCTTCTGGCAAATCCTTACCAATAGTCTCTTTTACAACCCTTGGACCGGCAAAGCCAATCAAGGCATTAGGTTCTGCAATATTAATATCTCCTAACATGGCAAAACTGGCGGTTACCCCACCGGTGGTTGGGTCAGTTAGAACAGAGATATATGGAATTTTGGCCTGATCAAGTTGTGCTATGCGTGCGCTGGTCTTGGCCATTTGCATAAGCGAGAAGGCGGCTTCCATCATACGGGCACCGCCACTCTTGCTTATCATTATAAAAGGTTTGTTGTACTTAAGGCTGTGGCTCATAGCTCGCGCAATCTTTTCGCCAACCACACTACCCATGCTACCACCTATAAAATTAAAGTTCATGGCAGCAATGGTTACATCGCGATCATTCATTTTACCATAGGCAGTACTTACGGCATCGTTAACACCAGATTGCTTTATTGAGCTCTTTAAGCGGTCAGCATACTTTTTCGTGTCTTCAAAACCGAGTGGGTCAGCACTGGTCATGTTGGCATCTAGCTCTTGGTAGTTGCCTTCATCAAAAAGTATTGAAAAGTACTCTGCCGCATTGATCCGGTCATGGTATCCACAATTATTACAAACAGAGAGATTGGCCTTATGGTCATCAACAGAAACAATCACCTTGCATTTGGGGCATTTGTGCCACAAGCCTTCAGGTGTTTCTTTTTTCTCTTGTGTGCTGGTTGTTATGCCAGACTTAACGCGCTTAAACCATCCCATGTCTTGATCGTTTTGTGCCACTTATGCTATTGTTACCTCATGATCAAGGTATACATCTTGAATTGCATTCAAAATTTCTACACCTTCTTTCATTGGTTTCTGGAAGGCTTTTCTACCACTGATCAACCCCTGACCACCGGCACGTTTGTTAATGATGGCTGTTGCTACGGCCTCTGCAAGGTCAGTTGCACCTTTACTTTCTCCGCCAGAATTAATTAAGCCCATTCGGCCCATGTAACAGTTGGCTACTTGGTAGCGCGTAAGGTCTATGGGATGATTTGATGAAAGTTCAGAATATACCTTTGGATGTGTTTTACCATGCTTGGTGGCATTGTAACCGCCATTGTTGGTGGGTAATTTCTGCTTGATGATGTCGGCCTGAATGGTCACCCCAAGATGGTTGGCTTGGCCAGTGAAATCAGCTGCGGTATGATAGTCTATGCCGTCAACCTTAAAACCCGTGTTGCGGGTGTAGCACCAAAGTATGGTGGCCATACCTAACTCGTGGGCACGTTCAAAAGCTTCTGCTACTTCTAAAATTTGTCTGCGGCTGTCTGGTGAGCCAAAGTAAACCGTTGCGCCTATTGCCACAGCACCCATATTCCATGCATCATCAACAGAACCGTACATGGTTTGGTCATATTGATTTGGATAGCTTAAAAATTCGTTGTGATTGATTTTAACAACAAAAGGAATCTTATGTGCATATTTTCTTGAAACAGCTGCTAAAACACCATAGGTTGAGGCAACAGCGTTACAACCGCCTTCAATGGCTAGTTTAACAATGTTTTCGGGATCAAAATAAATGGGGTTTGGTGCAAAGCTGGCGCCAGCAGAGTGCTCAATACCTTGGTCTACCGGCAGTATGCTTAAGTAGCCAGAACCGCCTAAACGGCCATGTGCATATAAGGCCTCTAAGCTGCGCATTACCTGGTTACTACGATTTGTATCTGCAAAAATGCGACTTACAAAATCTGGTCCTGGTAAGTGCAATGTATCTTTAGATATGGTTGTACACGTGTGGTTAAGTAGTGTATCGGCTTCCTTGCCGAGTAGCTCTTGAATGTTTGAAATAGACATGTTTCAATAATTAGTGTAGTGGGCAAAAATAGAACTTTAACGGTAGGAGATGCAGATTTACAGATAGATTTAGAAAGGATACCCCAATGCGATGTTGTAATTTATCGTATTCCACTTTAACCCACCAAGCACAAAACGCTGATTTTCTGCCTCTGTGGGGTCATAAATCTTAATTCCCATATCTAGCCGTAAAGCGAAAAAACCAAAATCATAACGCCAGCCAATACCGGTATTTAGTGCCAATTGCTTGTAAAAAGTATCAAATTTAAAGAGTCCAAACTCTAAGAGTGCGAGCTCTACTTCGCCTGGGTTTTCTGGCCTGTAATCTTTGTTCCAAAGCCAAATATTTCCTGCATCTGCAAAAATGGCACCTTTAAACGATTTAAGAATGGGGAAGCGATACTCTACACTAGCCAGCATTTTAAAAGGTGCTACGGCAGCATAACTTGTACCGCCTTGATTATATAGGTGCTTAGGAAAGTTGCCCGGCCCCAATCTATATGCGGCCCAACCTCTAATATCATTGCTGCCGCCTGCCAAAAATGATTTTTCAAAAGGTGGAAGAAAAGGGGTGTTGCCGTAGTTAACGGTGGCGCCCAAAAAAAAGCGGGTTACAATTTGATGTTCTTTTGTGGCGTGAAAGAAGTTTCTGAAATCGGCATCAATTTTAATGTATTGTGCATAGGGCACACCTAGCACCTCATATTGTTGTGTTTCTGTATCCTGCTTTAGGTTAGCCGGATTAGAAAGCGCAGAGAAGATGTTGCCTGAACTTTCTATACTTCCTCTAAAAAACTGCGATGAAAAGCCAGAATAATCTTTTTGATTGTCGTATAAATAAGTGTATCGAATTGCTGCAATGAGGTTGTTCTGAAAACCACTTTTGAATTCTAGTGAATTGAGATAATCTTGATCTATACGCGGTAAACGCACATAATTTACATCTAAAAGGTTAATTTGGTGCAGCTTTGTTCTGCTTTCGCGCCATGTGTAAAAAAGACCAACCGCAAAAATTGTACGTTCAAATTCAACCCTGGTTTGGTAGTTAAATGAAGTGTAAATTCTTGATTTTGGCTCCATACGCTTTGGTATACGATTACCCAGATTGCCAAATAAAAAGAAACGCGGGAAATTTAATCCCACCTCAACCCCAACTTCTCTGGTATTAAAAATCTCGTTATCTGAAATGTTTACTTGCGCTTCTAATCCACCATTAAGGCTTACATCAAGAATTTCTCCACCGTGAAAGATATTCCGTGAGGCCCATGTTAGCATACCTGATATACCGTAATTGCCCGCGGTGTTTGTTCCCTCTAACTCTGCGGTAAAGGTTCTTTTTAAATATGGTTGAAGCAAAATGGTGGCATCTAATTGGTTTAGTGTGTCTCCGGCAACTGGCGTAAACCGAATTTCTGCAATTTGAAAAACACGGTTGCCGGTAAGGTGGGTGTAGCTTTCTTTAACCTTGGCTTCGCTGTACAACTCGCCATCTCTAAAATGGATAGCGCTTTCTATATAACTCGGTTTGTATTTTACTGGCGAATCTTGAAGTAGAACCAATCCTTTATAGTAGGTAGAGTCTAATGTGTTTATTGGCGGATTGCTAAAGTTGTAATTCGGATTGATGCGTACATTTCTAATGGTAAATGGCCTATGTTCTATGTAAAACAAACTATCGGCAATAGCCGCAGGCTTATCACTAATAATCATTCTAATATCTACCGTATGTGCACCAGCGCTTGTGTCTGCTTCAAAGCGCACGAGTGTTTTCGGAAATCCATAATAGCCACTATTACGAAGCGCGTTTACAATTCTGCTACGTTCTTTTTCTAACAAGGCGGCATTGTATGGTATACCTGTGGTAATAAAAGAATTGGCGCTGTTTTCATTTAAAGCCTCTGCAATGCCGGGTGATGAAATTACAAACTCAAGGTTGCCAAAGTAATATTGCGGGCCTGTGTAAACTTTATAGCTTACTGTGGCCCGTGTATTTTTGCGATGATAGCTTACAGCTGTTTCAATCTCATTTAAAAAATACCCTTCGTTAAAATAGAATAAACCCAATTGGCGAGATGAATTGAACATCACATTTGAATCTAGAATGGTAGGTGGCTCGCCAATGTTTGTTAGCCAATGAGAAAAGCCTTTTTCTTTTGCTGGATTACCTAAATTATACAGTTGTAGATAGGGCCGCCAGATCACCCAATTAACAAGCGGAATTTTGATGTTTTTATTAGGTTTTTGCCGGATTACGGCATTTGGTTGGCTACGCGATTCACGTTCAGCATTTACATAAATCTCATTTTCAATGAGCAATTGCTTTCCTTTGGGTACATATTTGGTTGCACTGCAGCTCCAAATACCGAGTGCTGCAAGCGTTAAAAAACCAAAAAAAACCTTGTTTAATCGTAGTTTGCCGAACATTTTTACAGGTTGCGAAAGGAACAAAAGTATAGTTAAAACACCTACTACATGCCATCTAAGAATGAAATCAAATTTATACGCGGTTTAAGTCTGAAAAAAAACCGTAATACACAGGGTCTTTTTGTGGCCGAAGGCAAAAAGCTGGTTCTTCATTTGATAAAAATTCTGGGTCTGCCAGAGCGCTGTTTTGCCTTGGAGGCTACTGCAGAAATAGCGCTAGAAATTGTTTCTGAGGCGGATATGCGCAAGCTTTCTACATTGGCCACGCCACCTAGTATGATGGCCATTTTTAAGCAGCCAACTTTTACAAATGGATTATTTTCTGATCCAGTAACGGTAGTTTTAGATGGTATACGTGATCCTGGTAATTTAGGAACTATACTGAGGCTTTGCGATTGGTTTGGCGTTACCCAAGTGGTATGTACACCAGATTGTGTTGATGTTTATAATGAAAAGGTGGTGCAGGCCAGTATGGGTTCAATAGCTACTGTGCAAGTAATTTATGCTGAGCGCGAAGCGATTGTTGCAACGGCTTTGGCATTAGCCTATCCACTTTTTGGTGCTGATATGAATGGTGAAAATGTGTATCAATTTGAATGGCCAGAGCGGTTTGGTCTTGTGATAGGCAATGAAGGTGCGGGCTTGTCTATTGAACTAAAACAGGCATTGTCAGAAGTCATTACCATTCCTGCAGCTAAAAGTGCGCGTGCAGAATCGTTAAATGCTGCTATGGCAACAGGTATTTTACTCAGTCAGTTGGCAAATGCTAAATAAAAGCTGTTACAAGCGTAAAGGCTTAACTTGATCTTCGGGCATCGTGTGTACTTGGATTTTCTCTAGTACTTCGCCAAATTCTGAAAGTCTTAGCGCTGATAATTTTTGGCCAATCCAACATCCGGTATCTATACACCATGCATTGGCATTTACGTTAAACATCATCCGCCCATCACTTTGAATCATATGCCCATATACTTGCAATTTACCCATATTGCGTAGCGCAGAACGATTGTGCAACACCCCGCGCGGATTGGTATAGTTATATGGATTTTTTACTGATTTGGAGATGCCTGCGTGTGTAACAAGGATATTTGGGTTTTCCCATTTATAAGGCAGATCTTTAAGCCAAGTGTTGAGTTTTTTGAGGTTCAACTCATTTCTTATAAAGTCTGCTTTTGTGAGGTCTATACTCTTGCTAAAGTTAGGTTGGTCGTGATATTTAAGGTACCGATCTTCATGATTTCCCTTTAAAACAAACACGCGATAGGGGTATTGCTTTTTAAGTTTCCGAACGTATTTTACCGTTTGACCAGAATGTGGGCCTTTGTTGATGAGATCGCCAACTTGCACCAAAAACTCATGCTCTGGTTTCCAGTATGTACTTACGAGGTGCTTAAAAGTGTAATAGCAGCCATGGACATCGCCAACCACCAAAACGTTCATGGCGTTTAGCTGTTCAGCATTACTGGCATTACCAGCATCAAAAGGTCTTCGCCTTCTGCAGTGCCTTCTGCTGGCATCAATAGGCCCGCTTTATTGGGTGCGGATAATTCCATCCGTACATTTTCAGATTCTAGGTTGTTGAGCATTTCAATTAAGAAACGGCTATTAAACCCAATTTCCATGTCGCTACCTTCATAGTTGCAAGGCATACGCTCACTGGCTTTGTTAGAAAAGTCAAGGTCTTCTGCAGAGATATTAGCTTCATTACCGGCTAACTTAAGCCTAATTTGATGCGTGGTTTTATTACTGAATATGGCCACACGCTTTACAGAGGTGAGGAATGCCAAGCGGTCTATTAAAAGCTTGTTTGGATTTTCTTTAGGAATTACCGCTTCGTAATTTGGATATCTACCATCTATAAGTCTACATGTTAGCACCACATTGCTGTACTCAAAGCGTGCATTGGTATCATTGTATGTAATAGAAACGTCATCGGCTGTGCCCAAAGATTGGCGGAGCAGGTTTAATGGTTTTTTAGGCATGATAAATTCTGCCGTATCGCTGCTGTTTAAATCGGTGCGTGTGTAGCGTACCAATTTGTGTGCGTCTGTAGCAACAAAAGTGAAATTAGAACTGCTAAATTGAAAAAACACACCACTCATTACTGGCCTTAGATCATCGTTACCGGTGGCAAACAGCGTTTTTTGAATCGCATCTGCTAAACTATCTGCAGAAATTGTTGCGTTGGCAGCATTTTCAATTTCAGGGAAAAGTGGGTATTCAGAGCCATCTAAACAACTCAATGAATACTTACCATAATCAGAACTTACATCAACAGTGGTGAGGTTATCATCAATCACAAAAGTTAACGGTTGTTCTGGAAAAGTTTTGAGGGTATCTAGCAAAATTTTGGCAGGCATGGCAACCAAGCCAGTGCTTTGGCACTCAACCTCAAGGGTAACGCTCATGTTACTTTCCATGTCTGAAGCAGAAACGGTAAGTTGGTTTTCTTTAAGATCGAATAGAAAATTATCTAAGATTGGTAAAGTGTTATTGGTTTGGATGATGCCACCAATAGTTTGTAATTCTTTAAGTAAACGGGTGCTTGATACAATAAACTTCATAGCCGACAAGTATCTAATTTCAGAGATTTTAAGCTAGCAAATATAAAGGTATATGCATGTGTTGCACAGCCTTTTTTTGAACCTTTTATACAAATTCGAAATCGCGAATTTGTCCTTTGCAAGCAGAGTATGATTTGGTTTTTGAGTTTTTGATAGAACTGCTCTTGTATTAATAAAAAATCACTGGAAGGTGACACCCCTTTTACCATTTACATTTTAAAGTCAAAATGTAGAATGATGAATGTAAAATGTAGAAGTTCTTGGGAGGCGTTTTTATGCTGAAAACCGTGATTACGAGCCCCAGCGGGCGCTAACCTCATCCCATGCCTTTGGCATGGCAAGCCAACGCTCTCCAAATTAGAGAGGGAGACGTGGCATGTGTAATCTGCCGGAATAAATTAAGGTGTATTCGCCAAGAAGCCCCGAAGGGGCGAAAGAATTGTAGCCGCGGGCGCAGCCCGCGCGCAAAGGACAATACGCGGTTGTAAGCCCCTTAGGGGCTACACTTTTACCTTTTAAATTGAACGTTTTGTATTCTACATTTTTTTGAGACTGAATACCAAATACTGAAAACCGATCACCGATCACCGAGGACCTTTTCAAGCCTACCGCATAATAGTTACCGTACCCCTTACTTGCCGTTTGCTTCCATCCGGGTTTTGTTGTTGGCCGTTGGAGTTTATGTACAGATATTCTATCAGGTAAGTATAAACGCCTGCGGGTAGCGGCTCGCCTTGGTAGGTTCCATCCCAGTTGTTTTGGTAATTATCGCTAAAAAAGACGCGCTTGCCCCAACGGTCAAAAATGTGGAGGGTAACGGGTTGGGGGGCGCCTTGAAACGCAAAGTATTCGTTTATGCCATCGCCATCGGGGGTAAAGGCGTTGGGCACCCAGAGGTAGCTCTCGCAAAAGTCTTGTATGGCCCAGGTACTATCTGCCAGGGTATAGCAAGGCGTTTGGGCGTTTAGCCAATACAAACCAGGGTTGCGGACTTGTATGCCCGTTAGGGTGCTGCCGGTATTCCAGAGGTAGGCGGTAAGCGTAGCGTATTGTGGGGGCAGCGTGGCGGCTTGTATGGTAGCTTGGTCTCCCTCACAAAAGGTAACCGTATCGGGTAAACTTAGCGTGTAGTTGGCCGGAAAGTAATCTACCACAATCGTGTCTCCCGCCACAAAGCGACTATTAATGGTGGTTTGCACCCAATAGGTGCCGGGTTGCGTTACCACAATACTGCTGTCTGTACTGCCGGTACTCCACAGGTAGTTGGTGGTGGTATCCTCAAGCATAAAGCCTTGCAACTCCGGTTGCAGCAGCAATTGCTCACCCGGGCACAGCAGGGTGTCTGCGTACGCGAACCTAGCCATGTACACCGTGTCTTCCGGTTTGTAAAGCATAATGGCATCTATCAGGTAACTCGGGTTGTTGTAAACATCTAAGGGGTTGGGGCCGTAGCCGCTGGGTGCGGTGGTTGTGGCAGTATCATGCCGAAAGTTACCCATGTTAAAAAACTGCTCGGTGCCATTGGCAACATAAGTGCCGATAATGCGTGTCCATTGGGTGGTATCGCTGTGTAAATAGCCCATTTCAAAATCAGGCGTTAGGTTTTGCTTAAAGGCAAAGTATTCTAAACTATCTTGGGTAAAAAGCACCCCAAAATTGCTGCACAGTTTCATGCTCCATTTCCAGGTGCGCACGTAAAACTCAATAGTATATGTTTCGCCTGCAGATAATGGGTTTTGGAGTTTTTGGGAGATAAAAGCGCGCTCCAAACTGTTGCTAATGAAGCCGACCAACAAATTAACCTGAGCATAACCTGAACCTTTTTTGGGCAGTGGAAATGGATTGTGGCCAGGTTTTGCGCCTATATTGAGTTGCGGCCACGGTTGTTGACAGGCCAAACATGGCCAACCATTGTTATTGACATATGTTATTGAACTGTCTTCTTGTGGAGAATACCAAAATGCAGGGAAATCTGCGTCTGTATCCCAGTCAAACCCGGACCTCCACTCAGGACAACCATCACCAACAGGGGATGAATAAATTGAGCTAAAATCACCATTACGAATCAGGTTCTGTCCATTCAAACTAAGAATGAACAAAACCTGAATCAAAAATGTGAGATGCTTGATTTTACTGCTTAACAAATCGTTCGGTTAAAACCTCATTATCAATCGAAACTTGAATAATATAGATCCCTGCTGCTAGGTTAGCAGTATTATACTCGCCTACGAGAGTCTTACCATTTTTAGTCAGCAGTACTTGTCCTGCCATATTCATAATTCTAATCGTATATTCCGCATCAGTGTGCTTTTTTCTAACATGAAAGCTCAGTATATCATGAACCGGATTTGGAAAGACTTCCAATGCATAGCTGCCTTTTAGCGCAATAGTTTCCGTGCTTTTTTTATTTGCAGGTGGTAATTGACAAGTATTGGTAGGTCGCATGGGCTGCGGTTGAATCTGAAGATTTAGAGGATTCGGATATACAGGATTAGAGCCAATAGCTGCGCCTGAATGATGGTATCTTACAGTCAATGGACTATTTCTATCATCTTTGATTTTAGCAATGTTTAATATTGGCGCCCCAGGCGTTTCTGGCCAATAGTTGTCGGCTCCCAACAGTGGGTCTCCAATATCATCTGGCATTTCGGTTAAAGTGCCCCAGTACATGCCATAGTAATTATCATGAAAATGATTGTACTGGAAGTTTAGCGGATATGCGGGATATGTGTTCCATGTATTGTTTTTTGTTACATCACCAGCAAGATGCAAGCCGTACCCTGCATTGTAAATGTGGTTGCAGCCGATAAAAGCATCTTGGCAGTTGTCTAACCAGATACCTTTTGTTAAGTGAACGTTGCTGGCATTTGGATAGTCTACGGTAGGCGAATTGTATTCCAGATAAATAGTGTTTTCACCAACGCTTATACCGTTACAATTGCTGGCACTTATGCCTACCGCCATGGTGCTATTCGTGTTTTGATTAGAGAAGCGTTTGGCAAAAATCTCATTGTAATTTATGACAACTCTATCCAAAGGCGTGTTTTGCCAATCTGAATTCAGGTTTACTAAACGCATACCCCAGCGGCCTTTAAGCTCATTGTGTTGAATTTTAGTATAGTTAGACGCTGGTACTGGATTGCTGTGCTCTATATCAATGCAATAACCAGCAGTGTAAATCTCAATTTTATTATTGACAATTTCTGTTCGGATAGGGTCATATGCAGCAATTGCTGCACCATCTAACAACTGATTTGAGAAAGCACCGGGTTGCGTGCCCTGGCCTATGAGTAATTCACTTGTATAAGCGCGTATGCCGGTAGGCCCAAAACCCGAACCTGCATTGAGCAATTCAAAGGTATTGTTATATGCTTCTAGCCGGCTATTGTCAACCCGAATGTTTAACCCTTCATAAAACGTGTTGTTCTCTACCAATATGTCAGAAGAGAATTCTATCCAAAGCTGTAGATTATTGTCTATAGTGTTACTCCAAAAGGTATTAAAGCCTTTTAGTTCTAGGCCGGTAGAGGATATTACGTCAATGCCAAACCCATTTATGGGGCTGTAAATGCCTAAATATGGAGCCATGTTTACACCGCTGTTGGGGTGCTGGCTGGTTTGGAATGAAGATTCGCGTACTAAGTATTCATTAGCATCCCAATTAATTGCGTTTAGGGTGTAATTTTCTATGATTTGACAAAAGGCATTTGCTTCAAAGAAATTTCTTGAAAGTAGCAATGCTGAATTGTTGAGGCTGTGTACCCCGCGCAATGCATCACTAAGTCTGCATTCAGTTAAGGTAAGTGTAGAGGTAGGTTGGTCATGCAGAATTCTATCCCACTTAAAGTTACCACAAGCCTGCAGGTTGCTTCTTTCAAACGTTACATCAACGCCATTGGCAATTTGCAGTTCGGCATCGGGCATCAGATAAAATTCGCAGTTGTCAAAGGTGTAATCATCATCAATGGTAACCGTACCATAAACGGTAAAGTTGGTATTGCCTATTTGTGTATTTGGTAAAAATGTACTCATGTTAGCTCCGTCTGGTAAAATTACGTAATTCTGAAGCTGCCCATTACAACAGTCGTTTATTTGGAGGGTTACGTTTTGTGTACATATAATTCCGTTGAACGTAAATGTTACTGTTCCGGTTACCAAGCCGATACCTGTGTGGCTAGTTACTTGTGGGTTTAAAAAGGTTAAGGTATTGGTAGGTAAGTCAAGAATTGGCGTACCTGACCATGTTACGCTGCCGTTGGGCGAGGTAAAATTCCATGCACCCCAATCTGCGGCATTTGGTATCTCAAAAACAGCATCCCCAGAGCAGTTGTCTGTTGCTAAAGGTGTAACATCCAGATCGGGTGCTACAGTTATTGTTACCTCATCAAAATAGGTATATGTGTCATTGCCTTCTTGAAAGCTTATTTCTAATTGATAGGTATGTGTACCAGGTGTGGCGGGTGTAACGTTTTGAACAACATTAACACCGGAATAGATAATATTTCCGGTATTCAATTCGGTCCATGTAAAAGTTAATAGTAGGGGAAAAGTACAATTCAGTGCAGGGTTATCTCCGATTTGTACAGGAGTATTAGCATCGCAAACATCTAAATCTTCCCCTGCGTTGGGCAATTCATACAGCGCAACGTCATCTATGTACATTGAGGGGATACGGTCTACGTTATTGTTGGCGTTATTTAGATACAAAAGGTGATTTTGTGTAGCGTTATTGTCTAAGAAGTTTCCAAGAATCATATAGTTGGTTTGCATGCCTACTGTTGTGTATTCAAAAATATCCCATGCTGTTTGCCAATTAGGGTCATTTAAATTAATGTTAGGTGCAAAATCTGCTTGAGGTGTGCCCTGATTTGTGATAATATTTTGATGATTTACAGGAATAAAGTTGTCTGTTAAAACTGCTTGCAATGCGCTGCATTTGCCCCGCCTGTCTGGGCTTAAACGCATGTTAACCCGTGCTGCGTAAATTCCGGTATGCACTCCTGTACCTTGGGCAAAGTTGTTTACAAACTCAGTATAGACATATTCACGCCTGTTCGGGTTCGTATTCGTAGATCTTTCATCGATTGTGAATAAGTGGATTACACCGTCACCAGAATGAGAAAGGTTTGTGCAACTATTGCCGTCCGGCCCATTGTTGGCACACGTACCATAAGACAAATCTTGCGGAAAAAGATAATAATCAGGCGTACAACCTCCGTGCGTACTTGCGCGTTGCCACGCACAAACTTCGTCTGCGGCAGCCCAATTAGAAGGTGCATTGGGCCAAGATCCGGTACTAAAAGTTCCCACTGGCAAGGCAAAAGTGGGTTCAGGCGTTTCAAAACTTTCGTTATTTAACAAGTTGCATAAATTGGACAGGCATTGAATGGAAGATGTAACCATTTCTGGCATAAACGCTTCTAATTCGTAGTTTGAACCTGGATCTCCGGTGAATTTCACGAAATAGGTTTCTCCTGGTGTGAGACCTGTAAATGTGTAGTGCAATAAATTGTCGGCAGTTTCTACTACTTCATGCACACTTACTTTTTTGGGTTTGTCACAAGATTCTGTAAACACAACACAAGAATCTGGAAGGATGTCCCAAGAAATAAATGTTACCACGAGATGTGCTTTGGAGAAGTCAGCTGTAAAGAAGCCAAAAGCAGCACCACTCTCGCTATATAAGATTACAGGTTCATCTGAGATTAATTCCGTGGCTTCGTAGCAGTTTTGAGCCTTTAATGGCGCAATAAAAAAGAGAAATGAAGTTAGGATTGCTAAAAAAATCCTTATCGCCCTATGACTATACTGAGGTGAGGTGAGGTGAGGTGAGGTGAGGTGAGGT
>CAYQDW010000038.1:0-22895 GCA_964416385.1 uncultured Cryomorphaceae bacterium
TGCCCAAAATTTGGGCAACCTTTTTTTATTAGCCTAAAAGTTGTTTAACAATGCCGCTAATGGTCTTTCCATCTGCCATGCCGGCCATTTCTTTATTGGCCATACCCATAACCTTACCCATGTCTTTCATGCCATCGGCACCGGTTTGAGCAATGATTGCTTTCACTTTTTCAGTGATCTCCGCTTCGCTCAATTGCTTGGGCAGGTAGGTTTCTATTATGGCCAACTGCGCCTCTTCTTCTTCTGCCAGTTCTGTGCGGTTTTGTTCGCGGTAAATGGCAATGCTGTCCAGGCGTTGCTTTTTTAAGCGGCTTAATAGTTTTATCTCATCATCTTCGGTTAGGGTTTCTTTGGCCCCAGTTTCGGTTTTGGCTAACAACAAGGCGCTCTTTATGGCCCGAATGGTTTCCAGCGCAACTTTGTCTTTATTGCGCATGGCCGTTTTCATGTCTTCTGTAATGCGTGTTTCCAAACTCATAAATCTGTCTTCTTTTTTTGTGCAGCGAAGGTACTGCTTCGGGTATAAAAAATGAACGCCCCACGCCAAAGGCGGGGGGCGCGTGGTTATAACTTATGCCTAATGCTAATCTACATTGTCATGTAAAAAAGAATTATTAGTGCGAATCTCTGGTTCGCCCTGCTCACCACCAAGACTCATACGGCTAACCGTGGATTGACTTGAATAGTTATCGCTGTTTACTTCAAGACCCTGACGCTTGTAAGCTGGTTCTTTTTCGAGTAATTCTGAGGTAGCGTGTTTAAACTTATAATTAAACATTTCGAGCCTGTTTTTACGCTCTAAAATTTTTTGATGTATCGCAGCTGAAATGGGCTTGTTAAAAAGTTCTTCATCAGTGGTATCTATATTTTCTGTGTTTGAGGTTCCTTTTGATTTTAGCTCAAAGCGCACCAATTCTTCCGTTTCTTCTTTCGTATCTTGATGTTTTTCTGATTTAGAAGGTGTTGGCTCCGCATCTTTCTTGATTTGCAAACGCTTTTCTAATTCAAGATAGTCATCAAGTGTATGCACTACCCGGTCTGATGAATGATTGTTTTCTGAAGCCGGGGTTGTCTTTGAAGTTACTTCTTCGGTTTCTTCTTTGATGTCTTCGGCCTGGACTGAGTTTTCCTCAGATTCGCGAACTGAAAGCACATCACTTATGCGCATCTCAAATTGAGCAGATTCTGAATCATCATCTTCAGGCTCTGCTTCATCTTGAATTGATGGTTCAGTGGCGAGGTAAATGCCGTCTCCTTCTATATCGTCCAACTCAAAAGTGATGTCTTCACTCAAATCACTATTTTCATCTTTTATAGCATCTGCATCAGGTTCATTGTTTTCTTCTAAAGACTCACGGGCTTCTAAAGTTGTTTCTGCAGATTGATTCTGGATATCAAACACGATTTCATTCTCCGCAGTATCAACCTCGGTTTCTGAAAAGTCTACGGCAAATTCATCTTCTAACTCATCTATTTCATCATGATTTACATCCTCATTATTGGAATTTTCCGTGACGTCAACTTCATACAAAATACTTTCTTCCTTTGCAGTTGCGTCATCAGTTACATGATGGGTATCTTCAACGATTGAATCGTCTAATCCGGGATTAATTGTAGGAACAGTGGTTGCTGTCAGTTTTGGTGTTATATCAGCCGCTACTTCAGTTGTGTCATCTTCATCCTCTTCATAAAGTCCATGCACAATATGATTAGGGGGTAATGGGTCAGAGAATAGATCTGGCTGCGTATTGATATTTTTCTTGAACGGTTTTGAAGCGGCATTAATTTCTGTTAAGCCTTTGTCAAAAATATCTTTGGTAATGGGTTGGTCATCTTCTAGTGGGTGTACAATTTTTTCAGGTTCTCGTCCAGAGAGATTGTTATGCCTGTTTGCAGGAAATCCCGTGGCGATAACGGTTACACTAATGGTTGATTGCAGCTCATTATCTATACCGATACCCATAATTACGTTGGTATCACCGCCAGCTTCTTTTTGGATATGCTCATTAATCAGACTCATTTCATCCATGGTGATTTCATGCTCATCACCACTAGAAACAATAAGGAGAAGTACGTTTTTAGCACCTTCAATATGATTGTCATTAAGCAAGGGCGAGTCTAATGCCCCCATTACAGCGTCTTGTGCTCTATTGTGTCCACCTGCCGCTGCAGAGCCCATAATAGCGGTTCCGCTGTCTTCTAAAACGGTACGTACGTCTTTTAAATCGATGTTTGTTGTAAAGTGGTAGGTAATTACTTCTGCGATGCCTTTTGCCGCTGTAGCAAGTACTTCATCGGCTTTAGCAAAACCAGCCCTAAAACTTAGGTTGCCATATACTTCGCGAAGCTTGTCATTATTAATTACAATTAAAGAATCCACGTTTTTGCGAAGCTCCTCAATACCTTCTATGGCTTGTTTTTCGCGAATACGGCCTTCAAATTTGAATGGTTTGGTAACAATGCCAACGGTAAGAATATTTAACTCTTTTGCCAAGCGCGCAATAACGGGGGCGGCACCTGTACCTGTTCCGCCTCCCATACCGGCCGTAATAAACACCATTTTGGTGTTCTTTTTGAGGATTTCAAGGATTTCTTCTTTGGTCTCTTCTGCAGCTCTGCGGCCAACTTCAGGATTTGCGCCAGCGCCTAAACCTTCTGTAAGGTTAGCGCCCAACTGAATTCTGTTTTCTACTGGGCTATGATCTAATGCTTGTGCATCTGTATTACAAATAACAAAGTCAACGCCATTTATACCATTGCGCTTCATGTGGTTCACAGCATTGCTTCCGCCACCACCAACACCTATAACCTTAATGATAGATGACTTATTTTTTGGAAGGTCAAACTCTAATCCATTATCAAGAATTTCGTCAGCCATTGTCTCTCTTTTTTCGGTTAATTACTTTACATCATTTTCTAAAAAAGTCAAAAAACGCTTTGCCCAGTCTTCAATCCAAGATTTGGATTTTACTTTTTTGCCATTTTTAAGATCTTCCTCAGTAGGTTCATTTTGCTGTTCTACTTCGGCCGTTTCCTCTACAACAGGTTCCTCTGCCTTAACTTCAATTTCACGTTCTTGGGCCTCGATAGTTTCATCTATTGCCATAGGGCGCGTAATGCTCTTATCTGTTAGTCCACGCATTAACAAGCCAATAGCGGTAGCGTATTGTGGGTTGCTGAGTTCTTTATCGCTCACACTACCAAGATGTTCGCTGGGGAAGCCAATACGTGTGCTTAAACCGGTAATGTATTCAAACAGCTGTGCAATATGCTTTAATTGTGAGCCGCCACCTGTTAACACAATCCCTGCGATGGGTTTCTTTCGCGTTTCTTGGAAACCATAATTATGCATTTCTAGAAATACAGATTCTATGATTTCCTTCATGCGGGCATGAATAATCTTTGATAGGGTTTTAAGAGAAATTTCTTTTGGATTATGCCCGCGCAGACCAGGAATAGAAACTATTTCTTTTTCGCTGTTTTCACCAGGCCAACAAGAGCCAAACCTTACTTTAAGTGTTTCGGCTTGTTTTTCTATGATTTCGCAACCTTCTTTAATGTCTTCTGTAATCACCTTGCCACCAAGTGGAATCACCGCTGTATGCCTTATGATACCATCTTTAAATATGGCGATATCAGTAGTGCCGCCACCTATATCAACCAGTACCACGCCTGCTTCTTTTTCTTCGGGGCTTAGTACGGCCTCGCTGCTGGCAATAGGTTCTAAAGTGATGCTTTTTACATTTAGGCCACTTTGAATAACGCAGCGACCTACATTTTTTATGCTGGATACTTGTCCTACAACAATATGAAAGTTGGCCTCTAGTCGGCCACCATACATACCCCGAGGATCTTTTACATCACTTTGGTTATCTACACGATATTCTTGCGGTAAAACATGCAAAATTTCTTCACCAGGCATCATTATTAAGTTGTGTACATTGCTAATAATG
Organism: uncultured Cryomorphaceae bacterium; assembly: GCA_964416385.1. Lineage (GTDB taxonomy): Bacteria > Bacteroidota > Bacteroidia > Flavobacteriales > Schleiferiaceae > JAUHWL01. Next base: position 3,954 of record CAYQDW010000038.1, read on the forward strand.
CGGTCAATATCAGCGTCTTCAATAATGCTTTCGGCATCTTCACGAATAATATAATCACTGTGTTGCATGCTTCTTATATGCTGCCCAGCTATACCTACTACAACATCTCTTATTGTTAGTCCAGAGGTTGATTCTGCTTGCTTAATGGCTTCTTTTATGCTATCAATAGTTAGCGTGATGTTATTTACAACACCACGGTTAACCCCAAGAGATTTTGATTTGCCTATACCAAGAACTTCGATCTTTTGGTGCTCATTTATACGGCCTACAACACATACTATTTTTGTTGTTCCGATATCTAGTCCAACTGCTATTTTCTCCATACGCTAATTATGCTTTGTACTCACCAACTGGTCTTTATATGCCACATTAAGTGTTTTCCAGGTGGGTAGGTTTTTAGGTGTGACTACTGTTCTGTAAAAGGCTTCCAGCTTTATTAGTTTGTTTTCTAGATCTGCTGGCGTACCTAAAATTACACGGTGCCGACCTTTTAAAGGAACTATTGCCAAGGTGCCATTTGTGTTACAATGTATTTCTGCTACATAGTTTTCAAAGTAAGGTCTGCTATTAAAAGCGGTAAGCGTAGCAAATGCATTGTGTACTTTAATACTATCTGTTGCACCTGTAAGTATGGGCACAAAAGCACTGTACCCTTGGGTAGTGGGGAAGGGTCGGCCTTCGGCATCAATATAATGTTGCCGACTAGTCTGAATAACACGAGCCACTGCTTCTTTTTGTTTCACACGTACGGATAATAAACCGTCTAATGTCGAAAATACCTCTGCTTCAGCTATAAACGGTTGTTTTTCAAGCTTTTCTTCTAACATGGAGCTGTTAATAGCGGATAATGGTCTATAAAAGAGGCTATCATCCTCATTTGTAATAACTTGAAGAATATCTTCTTTTGATAAAAACAGCTGATTTTTTGGCTGTTCAAGCATTATATCTATATCTGTAATGCGTATTTTTTCTTCTGATAGATGTTCAAAGGCTACCAGAGCAACAAATGCTGATGCACCCAGCACGCCATAAAGTATTTTTAGTATCCCCTTCATTACTTTAATATTTCTATGAGGGGTTGTACCAATTTGTCTATATCTCCTGCGCCAATGGTAACCACTAGCTCTGGAGATTCTTGGCGGATGTAGTTCTTGATATCTTCAAAACCCATTCGCATTTTATGTGATAGTGGAATTTTACTAAACAGCCAATCGGAAGTTATCCCAGCAATGGGCAATTCTCGTGCGGGATAAATGTCCATCAAGATTAGCGTGTCTGCCAGTGCTAAAGTCTCTGCAAAGCCATGCGCAAAATCGCGTGTGCGGCTGTACAAATGAGGTTGAAATATGGCGGTGATTTTTTTATTTGGGTAGAATTCACGTACTGAGCCCAAAAATGCTCTGATTTCTTCAGGATGATGGGCATAATCGTCAATATAGATATGCTGATCTGTTTTTACATGCACATCAAACCTTCGCGCTACGCCGCTAAAAGAAGCAATGCCTTTGGCCACCTTTTCTACAGAGACCCCAAATTCTATACATGCGGCAGCAGCACCCACTGCATTTTCTACATTATGCCGCCCTGGTAAACCGCACGTAATGGGCCATTGATCGCCTTTAGGCGTTTGTAATATAAACGTATATGCACCGTCTGTGATTTGAACATTGGTAGCGTTGTAATCCGCTTTAGGGTCTAGCCCGTAGGTTATGCCATCAAGGCCCTTCAAACCAATTTTATGGATCAGTTTTCCATCTGCTTTTACACGTTGTGAAAAGCTGATAAACGCTTCTTCAATAGCCTCTGGCGTGCCATAGATGTCTAGATGGTCAGCATCCATCGCTGTGATGAGTGCGATGTCTGGCTTTAAATGGTGAAAAGAACGATCAAATTCATCTGCCTCTAAAATGATTGTCTGGCTACTGCCGCCAATAAAATTGGTTCCAGCATTTTTAGCAATGCCACCTAAAAAAGCAGAGGCTATGGGTTTGTGCTGGTTAAATATATGTGTGATGAGGCTGCTGGTTGTTGTTTTGCCATGTGTGCCACCAACTGCAATGCTCCTGCCTTGATTAGCGATTTCTGCTAAAATATGCGCACGCTTATACACGTCAAAACCATTAGACATGAAGTATACAAGCTCTTCATTGGTTGTGGAGATGGCTGGGGTATAAACCACAAGTGTTTTTTCAATGTTTTTAAAGGCCCAATCAATCTGATTTACGCCTGCGGTATAGTGTATGGCAATACCTTCTTCACTCAATGCTTTTGTTAGAGGGCTCGGGCTTTTATCATATCCGGCAACGTTTTTTTCACGGCTCTTAAAATATCGGGCCAGTGCGCTCATGCCAATGCCGCCAATGCCTATTAAATAGATGTTTTGATAGTTTTCTAGCGTCATTGCAACAACGTTTTAATGTGTTTTACAATCGCTTCTGTGGCATTTGGTCGGGCTAGCGTTTGTAGCGCCTCATGCATATTGGCACGTGCCTGGCTATCATTTAAAAGTGATAATGTTTTGTTGGCGAGCTCTTCGCTGTTGACTTCTGGTAAAAGTATGGCAGCCCCTTTATTGGCAAAAGCACGAGCATTATGCGTTTGGTGATCTTCGGCCACATTAGGTGATGGTATAAGGATTGCGGGTTTGCCAATAATGGCCAATTCGCTTAGGGTGCTTGCCCCAGCGCGAGAAATAATAACATCTGCTGCGGCATACGCTGCGGACATATCGCTAATGAAGGGTTGTACACTTACTTGGCTTGATGACGATTTGCTGTATTGCGCAGCATATAGCTTTCCGCATTGCCAAAGTATTTGTGCCCCACCATTTAAAAGTTGGTCTAGTTGGCTGTATATCGCTTGATTAATAGCACGCGCACCAAGGCTGCCACCTAGCACAACAATTGTTGGTTTTGTTGGCGATAGCCCAAAAGATTCTCTAGCGGCAGCCGTTTCTGGTAGAAGTTTTAAAACACCTTCGCGCACAGGATTACCCGTTAGGCTGATCTTTTCTTTTGGAAACCATCTTTCAAGCCCGGCATACGCCACGCAAATAACGTTGGCCTTTTTGCCTAAAAGTTTGTTGGTAATGCCAGGATATGAGTTTTGCTCCTGTATGAGCGTAGGGATGCCCATTTTTTGTGCTTGCCAAAGCAGTGGCCCGCTGGCAAAGCCCCCTGTGCCAATAACCACGTTTGGCCTTTTTGCGCTAAGTAGTTTACGGCAGATGGCAATGCTCTTGATGAGCTTAAATGGGAAATTTAAGTTTTTAATAAGTTGAGTGCGGTTTAACCCAGCTATTGGTAGTCCGGTAATGTTATACCCATGTTGCGGTATTTTTTCCATTTCCATCCGCTGCAACGCACCCACAAAATGAAATTCTGCATCAGGATAATGCGCTTTCAAAGCATCAGCAATAGCCAATGCCGGAAAGATGTGTCCACCAGTGCCTCCACCGCTTATCATGAAACTGTATTTATGCCGTTGCACTGCCATCAGGTAGAGGTGTTTCAAAGGGTTCTGCTTCGGCTTGCATTTCACCATCGGCTTTCGCCTGGCTCACGCTTAATATCATCCCCAAAGCGGCACAGGTCATCCAAATGGAGGTGCCGCCCGAGCTTATAAGAGGAAGTGTTTGTCCGGTAACGGGGATTAAATTTACGGCTACACTCATGTTTATTAAGGCCTGTAGCACCAAGCCCATTCCTGCTGCAACGGTTAATAATGTGGCATATTCATTAGGAGCGCGCAGCGCGATACGCATAATGCGCACAAAGAGCATAATGTATAAGAATAATACAGTTGTGCCGCCAATAAGCCCGAATTCTTCAACAATTATGGCGTAAATGAAATCGGAGTTTGATTGCGGCAGAAAGTTCTTTTGCATGCTTTTGCCTGGCCCTTTGCCTATTAGCTGTCCATCTGCAATGGCCATCTTTGCTTTTTCAACTTGGTAGTTAGATTCTGCATCACCGCTTGTAAAGTTTTCAATGCGTGCTTTCCATGTGGCAACCCGGTTACTGATATTCGGAAATGCGGTTACCACTAATATAAAAAGAGCTAAACCAGCAATGCCAAGCGCAGTGATTTGCAAGAGGGGTTTAAAGTGTACACCACCTAAAAATAGGAGAATCATGGCCATAACAAATACGATAGCGGTGGTGCTAAAGTTTGCGGGTAGAATTAATCCGCATATAATGGCAATTGGCAATAATATTGGCAGCCACATGTCTTTTAGGCTATTTATTTTGCCAAAGTTTTTGCTCAGATATCGCGCTAAATAAACCATGAGCACAAGGCTGGCAAGTGCCGAAGATTGAAACGTAAAGCCAACAAGTGGAAGACGGATCCAGCGTGCGGCATTTGCATCGCCAATGGTTGTGCCTTGCATCAAGGTGTAAAAGAGTAAAATAACAACTGCGGGTAGGGCCACTAAAGAAAATGGTGCATAGTACCGGTAGTTAAGCCGATGAAAGAGATACATAATAATAAAGCCCGTACCGAGTGTAATAACATGTTTTACCAAATAGCTAAATGGCGTTGCACCATTGCGTAAATAGGTCAAGTTGCTGCTTGCACTATAAACCGGCAAAAAGCTAATTACGCCTAAAAAAAGAGCGATTAGCCACAGTGCTTGGTCTCCTTTTAATTCTATTTGGAGGCGTTTAATCACAGTTTGCGTACGTTGTCTTTAAATTGATTACCGCGATCTTCATAGTTTTCAAAACGATCAAAACTCGCGCATGCGGGCGATAGCAAAACAACATCGCCCTTGCGGCCTAACATGTATGCACTGCGTACTGCTTCTTCCATATTGTCTGTTTCAACAAGTACATCGCAGATGCCAGAAAAGGCCTCAATAATTTTGTGATTATCCGCGCCCAAGCAAACAATCGCTTTTACCTTTTCGCGCACTAAAGGGATCAGTTGATCATAATCATTACCCTTATCAACTCCACCTACAATCCAAACGGTTTGTTTTTTCATGCTTTCTAAGGCATAGTAAGTGCTGTTGATGTTGGTGGCCTTGCTGTCATTGATGAATTCTATGCCGTGAATTTCTAGCACGGGTTCTAGGCGGTGTTCTAGGCCCTCAAAATCACTGAGGCTTTCGCGAATGGTCTCTTGCCGTATGCCAATTATTTTACTTGCCAGTGCAGCAGCCATACTGTTATACACGTTGTGTTTGCCCTGTAGGGCGAGTTCATCTATGCTCATGGTATCTCCGTTAAAATTTATTATCAGTTTTCCGAGTTTGTCTATATAGCCGCCAACACCGGTATCGTTAAGTGAAACGGTGTGGCGAATAGCATCTATTTTAAATCGATTTATGTTTTCGCTTGTAATGGGATCATCTACGCAGTAGATAAAATGATCTTTGGCATCTTGTGCCTGCCCAATTCTAAACTTGCTTTGTATGTATAGGTCTAAATTGTAGGCGTAGCGGTCTAGGTGATCTGGGGTAATATTGGTTAATACGGCCACATGCGGCTTAAATGAATAGCAGCCATCTAATTGAAAACTGCTAACTTCTAGCACAAAGTAATCGCGGTCTTTAGCTGCCAGTTGCCTTGCAAAGCTGAAGCCAACGTTGCCTGCCACGGCAACATCTAAACCGGCACGTTTTAAAATATGATAGGTTAAAAGGGTAGTGGTGGTTTTGCCATTGCTGCCGGTTATCGCAATTAGTTTTGCCTTGGTATGTCTAGAGGCGAATTCTATTTCTGATATCACAGGAATACCCGCCGCAGCAAGTTGCGTAACTACTGGTGCAGTATCTGGAATGCCTGGGCTTTTTACAACAAGGTTTGCCTGCAATAGGGTATCAATACTATGCTGGTTTTCCTCATAGGGTATGGCATGTTTGGCAAGAACCGCTTTATTATCAGCGCTTATGGGGCCAGCATCGCTCACAAAAGCTGTATAACCTTTGGTAACCGCTAAAATTGCAGCACCCATACCGCTTTCTGCAGCGCCAAGTATTGCTATATGTTGGCTGTTTTGGGTCATCTAATTTTAAGGGTAATGATGGTAAATACGGCAAGCATGATGCCTACAATCCAAAAGCGTGTTACGATTTTAACTTCGTTGTAGCCTTTTTTCTGGTAGTGATGGTGTAGGGGCGACATCAAGAAAATTCTTCGGCCTTCGCCAAAACGCTTTTTAGTGTATTTGAAATAGCTCACCTGCAGCACAACACTGAGGTTTTCTGCTAAGAAAATGCCGCATAATATGGGGATGAGTAACTCTTTGCGGACGGCAATGGCCAAAACCGCAATCACCGCACCTATAGATAGGCTGCCAGTATCGCCCATAAATACTTGTGCGGGATAAGAATTGTACCATAAAAAACCAATACATGCACCTATAAAGGCGCTGGCAAAAACCACCATTTCACCACTGTTTGGTATGTACATGATGTTGAGGTAGTCTGCAAAAATGATTGACCCAGAAACGTAGGCAAGAATGGCTAACGAAACACCAATAATGGCGGAAGTCCCCGTTGCCAATCCGTCTAAACCATCAGTTAGGTTGGCGCCATTGCTTACTGCAGTAATTACAAAAATGACCACAAGGATGTATACAATCCATGTATAGGGTTTAAGCGTAGGGCTAATCCATGTGATTAGACGGCTATAATCGAATTCGTTGTTTTTAAAAAACGGAATGGTTGTTTTGGTGCTTTTTTCGGGGTCTGAGAAAGTTGGGGTATTGCCGTTAGATTCGCCCCATAAAGCAACCGTTTCTTGGTTTACGTTAATTTTTTTCTTGGTTACAACTTCTGGATGAAAGTAGAGCATACCTCCTACCAGTATGCCAAGACTAATTTGGCCAAGAACTTTGAACTTACCGCGTAGGCCTTCTTTGTTTTTCTTAAAAACCTTAATGTAATCATCAATAAACCCAATAGCACCCATCCAAAGGGTAGAAATGAGTAGGATAATTATATAGATGTTGTTTAGTTTGGCAAATAAAAGGGTGGGAATAATAATGGCTGCTAAAATGATGATGCCGCCCATTGTTGGGGTACCGGCTTTCTGATTTTGCCCAGCGAGCCCTAAATCGCGTACTGTTTCGCCAATTTGCTGTAACCGTAAACGATTGATGATTTTTTTGCCTATGATAAGCGTGATAAACAGAGAAGTTACTACTGCCATGCCAGACCGAAAAGAAATGTATTGAAATACACCCGCTCCGGGGAAGTCAAATGATTGGTCGAGATATGAGAACAGATAGTAAAGCATATGTTTAGCTGTTAAAATTTGTGAGCAGATGTTGCATGTCGTCAAAAGGATATTTTACCCCTTGTATCTCTTGATAGGCTTCATGTCCTTTGCCAGCAATGAGAATGATGTCGCCAGGTTGTGCCATTTGACAGGCGGCTTTTATAGCTTGCTCACGATCTGTAATGCGTAAGGTGCGCTTCTTTTGAACAGGATCTAAAGCAGCGGCCATTTCGTCAAGAATAGCTTCGGGATCTTCGTTTCTTGGGTTGTCACTGGTTAATATAACCTGCTGACTAGCATTTGCGGCTATACTGGCCATAAGGGGTCTTTTTGCCTTGTCGCGGTTGCCCCCACAGCCCACTACGGTAATTACCTTGCCTTTGCCATTATTTACTTCACCAATGGTTTGAAGCACGTTAGCCAAAGCATCTGGGGTATGGGCATAATCAACAATGCCCACTTTGCCTTCTTTTGATTTTAGGTATTGAAAACGTCCAGCAACTGCTTTGAGCGTGCTTATAGCCGTTAAAACCTGCAATTTGTCTAGCCCCATTTGAACGGCAACTGCATAGATGGCCGTGATGTTATAGGCATTAAAACCACCGATTAAACGGGTCCAAAATTCTTGCTCATTTACCTGCAGTAGCATGCCGTCTAACTGGCTCTCAATAATTTTTGCTTTGTAGTCTGCTGGATTTTTTAGCGCATAAGAAAAAACTTTGGCCCTGCAGTGTTCTGTCATAACCGTACTGTGCTTGTCATCTGCGTTTAATAGAGCAAATGCATCAGCGGGCAATACATCAAAAAGTCTTTTTTTAGCGCGTAAGTAGTTGTTAAACGTTTTATGGTAGTCTAAATGGTCATGTGTAATGTTGGTAAAAATGCCACCTGTAAAACGTATGCCTGCCACGCGTTCTTGGTCAAGTCCATGACTACTCACTTCCATAAAAGCATACTTGCAGCCTGCTTTTACCATTTCAGCCAGAAGTCTGTTAAGTGTTAATTGATCTGGTGTGGTATGGGTAGCGGGAATCTCTGTTTTGCCAATTCTATTTTTAACAGTGCTTATTAAGCCACTTTTTTGGTCTAATTGTTGAAAAAGCTCATAAAGTAGCGTAGCCACGGTGGTTTTGCCATTGGTGCCCGTAACGCCAATTACTTTTATTTTTTCGGTTGGGTTATCATAAAAGTTTGCAGCAATATGTCCGAGTGCTCTTTTACTATTAGTTACGCGGATATAAGTTACATTGTCTAGTCGCTTTTCTGGCATTTCTTCACATACAACGGCCAATGCGCCTAATTCTACTGCCTGAGCAATGTATTCATGGCCATTTACTGCTGTTCCAGAAATGGCCACAAAAAGCCCGTGGTTATCAATTTTTCTAGAGTCAAATGAAATGCCAGATATGGCCACATTGGTGTTCCCTATTACTTCTTCTAAAGCAACCTTGTAGAGTATGTCGCGCAGCAACTTCATCCTAATTCAACTTTTACAATCATGTTCTTGCCCAAAGCCGTACCAATAGAAGGTTCTTGTTTTTTTACCTTTCCAGAGCCAGAAATGCGCACTTTTATGTTGTGACTTTCAAGCAGGTTAATCACCTCCATAGCTGACAATCCAGTTAAATCGGGGAGATAATTTTTGCTCAATGCCGTTTCATATTTGGCGGGTTTTTTTGCCTCCCAACTGGCGATGCCCACTTCAGGTGCAATTGGTGTGGGTAGGGATAGATAAACTTCTTCTGCTATGTCTTTAAATACCGGCCCAGCCACAATGTTGCCATAATACCCCAAGTGCTTTTTAGGCTTGTTGATAACCACAATACAGGAGTACTTAGGGTTGTTAGCCGGAAAGTAGCCAGCAAATGATGCCTGATATTCTGATGACGTTTTCCAGTAGTTGAGTTGGCAGGTACCTGTTTTGCCCGCCATAGAAAGCTTGTCTGATTTTAAGTTGGTAGCTGTACCGCTGCTTACTACGCCAGCCAAAAGGGCTTGTACTTTTTTTACCGTTTCTTGACTGCACACGGCAGGGTTAAGTACTTCTATTTCAAATACTTCTTCGTTATGACCGTAGCGCTTTATGGCACTTACAATTTGTGGTTTTACCATCACACCATCATTGGCAATGGCGTTGTAAAACGTGAGTAATTGGAGTGGTGTAAAACTCACCTCATACCCAAATGTCATCCATGGTAAAGTTGTGCCGCTCCATTTTTCGTCTTCTGGTTTCGGTATTTTTGGCAGCGATTCTCCTTTAATAGTTACACCCGTTGGTTTGTGTAAGCCAAGTTGATAAAGCTGATCTATAAATCCCGCCGAATTATCTTTATAAGCGTTATAAACAGCTTTGGCGATACCTGTATTAGATGATAGCTTAAAAGCTTTGGCAACACTTATTTTACCATAGCCGCCAGTACCATTTTTTACATTACTGTCTTTTATTTTTCGGTCGGCAATGGTATAGATGCCATTTTCTGTATCTACAATATCAGCGGTATCTACCAAGCCATCTTCTAGTGCCACCAACAGACTGGCAAGTTTAAACGTAGAGCCGGGCTCTGTGCTTTCCCAAACGGCATAATTGCGTATTTCTTGATAGCTGCCATCAGCTGTTAGACCAAGGTTGGCAATAGCACAAATTTTTCCAGTAGCCACCTCCATAACAACTACGCTACCATGATCTGCTTCGTACTTGGTGAGTTGTTTCAACAAAGACCTATGCGCTACATCTTGGATGCGGGTATCAATGGTTGTGTAGATATCACAGCCATTTTCTGGCTCAATGGCGTTATTGTCATTTAGTGGTTTCCAATTTCCTCCTGCTATTTTTTGCATGAGCCTCTTGCCCTCATGCCCTTCTAAGTAGGCAGAGAAATACCCTTCAATACCAGCTTGTGCAGCGTTTTCATCATAACCAATGGTTCTTTCAGCAAGGCTAATAGGTTTTTGACGGTAGTTTTTTTGCTCATCTATTATGCCGCCTTTATAGCGCCCAAGATTGAACAAAGGCATGTCTCGGAGATGCTTTAATTGCGAGTAGGTTTGATCTTTAGCTATAATGACATAGCGATCTTTATGTAAGCGCTTATCGCGTAGATAATTTTCCCATTGTTGGGCGGTACGTGGGCCGTAAACGCGTGCCAAAGCAACGCTTAAGTCTTTAACGTGCGCTTCAAAATTCTCATCGCTTGGGGCTACAGGGTCCATGTATACGTCATATACGGGCATGCTGGTGGCCAGTATTTTGCCGTCATCACTAAATATGTTTCCCCTTTTGGCGGGTATGGCCATTTTTTTAATGACAAGGCTTTCAGATTTTGCACGTAGTGTTGGGCCTTCTATAACAGACACATAAATCAGTTTTACCCATATACTAAGACATGCCAACACAAGTGGTATTGCAACAAACGTGAGCCGCTTTTTTAAAGACTTATCTGTGCTACTCATGGTTGATGATGATTTTTTTTGGCGGAACCTGTGCTTCTTGTAGCCCTAGTGATTTGGCTTGATTTATCACCTTGCTCTCTTGGCCCAATTCCATAACCTGCGCGCGCGTTTCCAAAAATTCAGCTTCTAGCTCTTTCATCTCGCTGCGCATTTTGTTAATCTTAATCACCTTTTCATCTATGCTATGGGCACATTTAATAGCCAAAAGAGCTAGCAGGGTGAGGTAGCCTATAAATGGCAGGGCGCGTAGTGAGCGGTCTCCTAATAAGAAACCTCCACCAAGGATTTTACCAATCACATTTTCGCCCTTTTTCATTGTGTATATGTGGTTCGCTCTGCAATGCGTAGTTTGGCACTGCGAGAGCGGTTATTCTTGTTTAATTCTTCCGTTGAGGGTGTAATGGGTTTGCGCGTTATGGCGTTGAAAGGCACCAGCTTATTGCCATAAAAATCGCGTGGTGCTTCGCCATCAAATTGACCTTCGCGTATGTAAGTTTTTACCAGCCGATCTTCTAGCGAATGGTATGCGATGATAACTAACCTGCCTTCTGGCTTCAGCACCTCTGCGCACTGCGTGAGCAAATCTTTAATAACCAGAAGTTCGTCATTTACAGCTATGCGCAAGGCCTGAAAAACCTGCGCGAGTTGCTTATGCCAAATCTTCTGGGGGATTGCTGCTGTGATTACACTGCGTAAATCGCCGGTGGTTTCAATAGGCTTTTCATCTCTGTGCTTGCAGATAAGGTCTGCAATCTTTTTAGCATTGGGCAACTCCCCATAAGCACGAAAAATTTGGGCGAGTTCAAATGCTTCCCAGCTGTTCACAATGTCTTTGGCAGATAAACTACTGCTTTGGCCCATACGCATGTCTAAAGGCGCATCTTCGCGAAAAGTAAACCCTCGGCTAGCCGTGTCAAATTGGTGTGAAGACACCCCTAAGTCGGCTAAAAGACCATCTATTTGGGTAATGCCATGAAATCTTAAGTAGCGCTTTAAGTGCTTAAAGTTTTGATTTACAAAAATCAAATTTGGATGACTTGGCACATTGCGAATGGCATCTGGATCTTGGTCAAAGGCGATGAGCTTTCCGGTGGTAAGCTGTTTTAAGATCTCCATGCTATGGCCACCGCCGCCAAAGGTTACATCAACATAAATACCAGTAGGTATAATGTTGAGCCCCGCAACACTCTCATGTAAAAGAACGGGTTCATGATAGGCCATCACCTAACGGGTTTATTTGCCCCATCACGTCTTCGGCTAAAGCGCCAAAATCAAGGTCGGGGCTGTTTAACACCTGTTCATAGGCGTCTTTATCCCAGACTTCTATCATGTTTACCGCACTGCTCATAACCAAGCTGTTTTTTAAGCCTGCATAGGCGATAAGATCGTTGCTGATGTTTAGCCTGCCTGTGCCGTCAAGCTCTACAACCTTTACACCAGCGGTGAACATGCGGATAAAATCATTGTGCTTTTTTACGAAACGATTTAAGCCGTTTACCTTGCTCATCACATCATTCCATGCCTGCATGGGGTACAGCTCTAAGCACTTTTGAAAAACGCTTCGCTTTACAACAAAACCGTTTTCCAGTACGGGCATAAGCTGTTTTTTAAAGGCGGAGGGCAATAATACCCGGCCTTTATTATCCATCTTACATTCATGTACACCTATGATATTCAAGCTTCTAGCACATTTATTAGTGTGGTTCAAAGATAGAAAGATAGAAACACCTTTTACCACCTGTTACCACTTTGTGAATAACTTTTACCACTTTTAATCTAAACGCTAAAGTTTTTCTTTTGGTCTATGGCGGCAGGGCGCGATTTGCAAAGTGGTAAAGAGTGGTAGCTTTGTACGCTGAAATAGAAATTATGGAAATCAAAGAGGCTGAGTTTGTAAAGAGTTCACAGAACAATGATCAATGCCCGGAGGATGGTAAGCCTGAATATGCTTTTATAGGAAGAAGTAATGTTGGTAAGAGCTCATTAATAAATATGTTAATGAACCGGAAAAAGCTCGCCAAAACCTCGGGCACGCCTGGTAAAACACAGCTGATTAATCATTTTGTTGTTGATGGCAAATGGTATGTGGTAGACTTGCCGGGTTATGGGTATGCCAAGGTGAGCAAGGGAGACCGCAAAGGTTTTCAGAAACTCATCACTGATTATTTGGCATACAGAAAAACACTAGTTACCGTTTTCTTACTCATTGATGCACGGCATGAGCCCCAGAAAATAGACCTAGAGTTTATGCGCTGGTTAGGCGAAACACAGGTGCCTTTTTGTTTGGTATTTACCAAAATAGACAAGTGCTCAAGCACAGAATTGAGCAAGAATATGGCCCGCTATAAAAAGCGATTGTTAGCAGATTGGCAAAGCTTACCACCGATATTCACCAGTTCTGCCACCAGTAAAATTGGTCGGATGGAACTTCTTGGTTATATCAATGGACTTAACCAGGCTATTAGCCTTTCTTAGAAATCAAATCCATTTTTTCGGCAAAGTGAGCTGCAAAATCGCGTAGGTCTGCGGCCATGGCATGTTCATTGGTTGCGCGCTCAAAACTATCTGCCATAGCAACAAAAGATTGATGAAAGAAGCGCTTCATATCATCCATGAGCATGTCTTTGGTCCAAAGGTCTATGCGTAAGGTGTCATTACTAGCCTCATCCCAAACAGATAGCATCATGGCTTTAGCCTTCTCGTTCGTAATTCCGCCATCAGTTGCATCCCAGTGTAAAGTTTCTGGCACGCGGTTTTCATCCAAACCAACGGTTATTTTTATTTCGCTTTTGTGTTCTATGGCCATCAGGGCTTGTATTTAGAGTTTCTGAATATGGCACGACTGTCTGTGTCGGCCATGAGTTGCTGCAAAGATACATTGGGGTTTGCCTGCATATAGCTTTTAACAATTTGCCAGCCCAGCCAGCGCCCAATCATGCCGGGCGTTTCATTATCAAAGGGCATCCCGAATTTGGTATAGGGGGCAGGTTCAATAAACCTGCGTTTGGGTTCTATATCGGTGTTAAAAAGCAAACGGTTGTCTATGAGGTAAGACCACATTTCTACCTCATTTTTTTGGCAGAAGAGCATTTTTTCTTGGCTATAACTTGCAATTGTAGAGTCTGCCAAGTTTGGTTGCATGGCTTGTTTGAAGTAATAAATCTTTCCCCACCAAATCATATCATTGAGTAGGGCATTGTCTTCTTGGTTTTTTGGTACCAGCTGGTAGGCAATATTCTGCATCACCTCAGGAATAATAAAGGCGGGTTGCCGAAAATAATTGGTGTAGTTAGGTTGGTATTGATAGGCAGGGTGCATGGCGCCCAAATAGAGGTCTGTTGCTATAAAAATGAGCCTGTCTGCTATGATTACAGGATTGTCTATGTCTAGTCTTGAGATATAAGTATAAATCTCATAAGCAGGCAGTTCTGGATAGTAGTAATACAGGTGACTGAAGGCGTTGTAAAGGTTTTCGTCAAAGGTTTCAAAGTCTGGAATAACACGTTTTAAATCACTGTAGAGTTGTTTTTGCATACGCTCTGTACGCATATCGTACCAAAACTTACTGTCGTTTGTTGAGGTAAAGAAAGGCTCATAATTATTTTTTAGTTGCGCAAGGGCATTTAAAAAATTAGCGGTATCTGCGGTAAAAAAAGCATCGTCAAAATGCTTGATCTGTATGTTGTTTTCAACATTTTGTGTATCTACCTGTAAGGCGTTATCGTTGGCAGAATGAGACAAAGCCCACCAAATGAGCGTAATTATGAGGAGTACCCCAAAAACCGCGAGGTAATTTAATCTGTTCATTAGCTTTAAAGCAATTAAATTCACGGGCAAATTTAGAACTATGCAAACGCAAGCGGTAATAAACCTTATTGTTAATTGGTTAAAAGAATATGCAACCCAAGCCGGTGCCAGTGGTTTCGTTGTTGGCGTGTCTGGCGGAATAGACTCTGCGGTAACCTCAGCATTAGCGGCCAGAACGGGTATGCCAGTGCTTTGTGCAGAAATGCCAATTCATCAACCACACGCACAGGTTAGTCGCGCATGGGAGCATATTGATGGCCTGCAGCGTATGTATGCCAATGTACAGGCCGTTTCTGTTAATCTCACGCCTTTATATGACCAGTTTTTGGTTACCCTCCCCAAGCAAGTAAATAGCGAAGCGGGTGAGCGCGCGCTTGTGAATACCCGCGCGCGTTTACGTATGGTTACTTTGTATTATTACGCTCAACTCCACAACAGGTTGGTTGTGGGTACTGGAAATAAAGTTGAAGATTTTGGTGTGGGTTTTTATACCAAATATGGCGATGGTGGCGTAGATCTTAGTCCGATTGCTGATTTGGTAAAAACTGAGGTCTACACCTTGGGCCAAGCACTACAAGTGCCGAAGTCAATATTAGAGGCAAAACCTACCGATGGACTTTGGGGAGATGACCGTAGTGACGAGGATCAAATCGGAGCGTCATATCCAGAGTTAGAATGGGCAATGGCGCATGTTGATGATGATCTTGATGATGATGCTTTGTCACCGCGTCAAAAAGAGGTGATGGCAATTTACAAGCGCCTAAACCGTATCAATAAACACAAGATGGAACCCATTCCCGTTTGTGTGATTCCACCAGAGCTTAAAGGGCATTAACAGGGATTTGCACAGTAACTAGCGTGCCAACATCGGGTGTGCTATCAATCTTTAACGCACCTTTCAATAAGGCAACAAGTTGTTGTATTAATAGTATGCCTAGGCCAGTGCCTTGCTCTTGTTGTGTGCCAGTGGTGCTATTGTGATTGCCCGCTAACAAGCGCTCAACGTCTTCCTGATGCATGCCTTTACCATGATCTTTAACGGCCAGCGATAAAAACCCCGCTGTACAGTTTGCGCTAATAGAGATGCTGCTATTTTCTGGGCTGAATTTTAGTGCATTAGAAAGCATGTTTTGCAAGATTAGGCGGAGAATAAAAGCGTCTGAATGTACCTTACACGCTGATGGTGCTTGGGTAGAAATAGTAATCTTCTTAAAGTGGCAGGCAGCTTTTTGCAACTGAACCTCGCCATTGATTAGCGCTGGGATGTCTATTTCTTCTTGTTGTACTTGTATGCCATGCGCATGGATTTTTTGCCAGGCAAGCATATTTGTTAGGAGTGTTGTTAATTCTTTAGCGGTATCATGTAAAACGAGCGTAGTCTCTAATAATTCATCTCTCGTTAGTGAATCAAAATGCGCCACCGTATGCCCGGTTATATGTTGTATATAGGCAAGAGGTCCTTTAATATCATGACTGATAATGCTTACTAAGTCTAATTTATTTTTCATATTTGTGCGCAAATTCAGGTATAATAATATTAATTCTCGGGTGCTTAAATGCTGGTTTTTTGTTTAGATTTTTTTTATTCATCTATTTATTTGAACTTTTTCTAACAAATTAACCGTAAATCTGAGAACTTGTCAGGAAATAGTTATTTTAGCACCTTTAACTACAAAAATTATGATAAGATTAATAGTAGCTGACGACCATACGGTAATCAGAAAAGGACTGCAAATGTTTGTTAAAGGCAGCAAAGAAATGGAAATTGTTGCTGAGGCAGCAGACGGTTTGCAACTTATGGATGTGTTGAAGAAGCATACTGCAGATGTTTTGCTTTTAGACATCGATATGCCAAAACTTAACGGTTTGGCCGTTTTGCGCGATCTTGATGGCGTTTATCCAAAAATGAAAATTATTGTTTTGAGCATGCATCCTGAAGAAATTTACGGTGTTAATGCCAGAAGAATGGGCGCTAAGGGCTATTTAAGCAAAACTGCAGAACCAATTGAAATTCTTGAAGCCATTAAATCTGTAGCTGATGGCAACACTGTATTTAATGAGGAGATTTACAAATTCAATAGACACGGCTTTATTCCTCAAGTTAAATTGAGCAAGCGTGAATCTCAAGTGCTCAAGATGTTGGTTGGTGGTTACAGCAATAAAAACATTGCTGAGGAGCTAAGCATTAGCGACAAAACCGTGAGTACGTACAAACTACGTCTGATGCGTAAGCTAAAGGCTAAGAGCGTTGTAGATTTGGTGAAATACACAGATATGCAAGCCCAATAAAATAAAGCCCCGAAAAGGGGCTTTTTTAATTTTATACCCTTGCTTAACTAGATATATGGCTTATATTTGCCGCATAAATCGCGGGGTGGAGCAGTTGGTAGCTCGTTGGGCTCATAACCCAAAGGCCGCAGGTTCGAGTCCTGCCCCCGCTACTAATTTTTTGTAACTCACTTAAAATTAAACGGTTACGTCCTTATCGTTCATTTGTCGGGTCATTAACGGATCAAGGCAAATAAAAAAAGCACAATCCCATCACTTTTATATTTTACTATCTGTCTGCCGAAATTCGCGAGGCTAAATCCGGCTGGTACATTGTTTACTTTGTAAAACACCCTAGTACTAAAAAAATCACCAGAAAGAGTATTAGGTGGAATAGGATAGCAAACATTACAGAGCGCAGAAGAACCGCGAAACAGTTGTGCCAACGCATTAATATGAAATTGGCGTCTGGATAAATCCGGTTTATTGAGCAAGAAGCGCCTAAAAGTTTTACATAAGTAAAAAATTCCTTTTTCACCTTACTTAAGCCATCATCAGGCGTTGATGAATTTTCGGTTATAGCTCAAGCACCTGACAATATTAAAAGTGTTGTAACCATAAATACACAAACTATTAGTATTGTAAGAAATAAAAAAGGAGTTTTAACTTTTAAAAATTTGTTGCTTGGGAGGAGAAATTTTTTGTTTTTCGATACTTTTTTGAAACACTGAAAACAGCATATAAAAGCCAATAGCGCAAGAAAATGGCCGAAACGCCTCTTAAATCTTATTTAAAATAGAAGAATTAAACAACAAATGATTTAACGCTATTTAGTCAAATCGTATCTTTATCCCTATAAACATAACCAATCTATCATGAAGTTTTTCAAATTATTTCTGTTCGTATTTTTATTTTCTTGTACTAAGGAAGAACCTGTAATACCCACGTTACCGGTTTACACAGAGTTTAATGTTACAGAATTTGATTTTACTGTTATTGGCTCTGGCTATGACCTAACAACAGCCCCAGATGTTTACCTAAAAGTTTTTGAGGCAGGTGTATTAATTGGCACTAGCCCACATATACAAGATACCTATGGTGCTAAATTTACCTTCGTAAATAACTGGATCATGCAATACGGCATTACATATAGAGTAGAGTTTTGGGATAAAGATGATACTAGCCCAGATGATTTTATGGCTGCATTAACATTTTCGCCCATAAAAAACCAAAATACTATTGGTGCTGGTTCTAATCAAGTAGCTGCTACCGTAACAGGTTTCTGGCAGTAAATAATATGACCAATTCTAATTTTAATAAAGGAGAAATTCGTAATAGTACATTTGCTGATCGTTTGCGTATGCTTGTCGATTTACACTTTGATAGGCAGGTAATAAAACTTACCCGTAAGGCACGGTTGCCTTATACTACTGTCAATGAATTTGTTCTAGGAAAAAAGACAAGCCCCAAAATTGATCTAATTGTAAATATTTGTAAAGCCGTTCCAGAAATCAATATTTCATGGCTTGCATTTGGTATTGGCGAAATGTATGCTAATAGGCAAGGAGGAAATATTTCTTTTGGTCAAAAAGTACCTTTCAGGAATAAATCAATAGACACCCTAAACTTTAAGCTTTTAACTAAAGAGCGTTTGCCGCTTTATACTTTACCGGAAGTTGCTAAAGCAGATGTTTTAGAGCGTGTTATGGTTAACGATATGGCACCTACTATTCGTTCGGGAGACCTTGTAGGGCTTGTAGTGAAAGATGAAAACGAACCTTTTGTTTTTGGAAATATTTATGTATTGCAAACTTCTGCCAGCAATTATATTAAGCGCATTTATCCAGCACAAAATAAAAATTTCATCTTGCTTCGAAGCGATAATTCAGAATATACGGATTTTGAGCTGCCTATCAATTTAATTTTAGGTTCTGCACAGATTACAGTAGTTATAGGAAGACGTTAAGCTTTTGTTTTATAGTCTCTTAAATATTAGGGAGTTAGATAAAATCGTTAATTAAATAACAAGGACTTGTTTTAAAATAGCTAAGGAAGTAGGGACTGAATCGCACCTTAAAGAATCATGTCTTTCAGTGAAATAAAATAACATACCTTTTACTCATTTCTGTGCTTTTTCCCCCACCACATAAAACACCTTTGGCCTGAAAGCTTTCTGCGTAAAAAATAGTTT
>CAYQDW010000039.1:0-2631 GCA_964416385.1 uncultured Cryomorphaceae bacterium
ATGGCTTCTTAAGTCTTGAGTTTTTAGTCTTAAGTTATTAGTTAAGCGCGCGGGAAACTGCGCGTTTTTTGTTTCTTCGCTACTAAATCTATTCGCTTGAAAAAATACCGCCTTTCATTTGCCCTACTCACCTCCCTATTTTTTATGTGGGGGTTAATCACGGTTTTAGTGGATTCTCTAATTCCACGACTAAAAGAAATATTTGAGCTTACCTACTTTCAGGCAGGGCTTGTGCAATTTGCGTTTTTTATTGCCTATGGATTAATCTCGATTCCTGCGGGTTGGCTACTGCACCGCACTGGCTATAAAAAGGGCATCATCATCGGGCTTGCAATTATGGGTTTGGGCTGTTTGCTCTTTATCCCCGCAGCTTCCTATAGGGTGTTCGGTATTTTTATGGCAGGTTATTTTATTCTGGCATCAGGCATGACCATTTTACAGGTGGCGGCCAATCCGTACGTAACGGTTTTGGGTGATGAAAAAGGCGCTTCCAGCCGATTGAATTTGTCTCAGGCCTTCAACTCACTAGGCACCACTATTGCGCCAGCGCTTGGTGCAATTTTCATTTTGAGTGACCGCATCAATTCAGCCCAAGAAATAGACGCTTTAGATGAAACAGGTCGCGCACTTTATTACGCTGCAGAAGCTTCTGCCGTGCAAAAACCCTTCTTATTTCTTGCCTTAGCACTTATTGCTCTAGCGCTTGTTGTTTTTGTGGCTAAACTACCCCGACTATTAAATACGCACGCAAATACCAACTACCGCACTGCCCTGCGTGATAAAAAATTGAAGTTTGGCGCTGTTGGCATCTTTCTATATGTAGGTGCCGAAGTGGCCATTGGTAGTTATCTGGTAAATTACTTTTTAGATATGCACTTGCCCAGTGTTATTCAAAACAATAGCACCATGCAGTGGGTCTTGTCGCTTTTTCATGCTGATAGTAGCGCTATAGACAACAAAGCAATTGTGGGCACATTTGTTACCTTTTATTGGGGCGGAGCCATGGTAGGACGGTTTATTGGGTCATACCTAACACGGATTTTTAGACCACACCGCGTGTTAAGCATTTTCGGAGCATTTGCCATTGTATTTGTTTTGAGCAGCATGGCCACTACGGGTTTGGTTTCTATGTGGTCTATTTTGGCGGTCGGCCTTTTCAATTCCATCATGTTTCCCACAATCTTCAGTCTGGCCATTGAAGATTTGGGTGAGTATAAACCACAAGGATCAGGAATTTTGTGCACAGCCATTGCGGGAGGCGCTTTCATTCCACCGCTTTACGGTTTTTTTACAGATATGATTGGTTTTAAGCTGGCGTTTGTGGTTGTTCTTATTTGCTATGGTTACATCTTTTTTTATGGGACAAAAATTCCTGAACTAGGTAAAAAGTATTAGCGCTTGGCGGCTTTGACCATCTCATAAATCCATCGTGCTTCGTTTCTGTCGTCTATTTGTGATTTGGCGCGTGCACCAAACTCAATTTTTTGATAACCACAAAGCGGTGAATGAATTGTATACAACCACACCTTTTAATCACGTAGAACTTTGGTGGGGTGATACCTTCTCAACTAAAGTGTTTTATGAAAACTAATCCGTTAAAACCCTTTTAACCTCCCAATAGGCGGCCTTTGGTTTGCCGTTGTAGTTTATAATGCTCCAACTCGCCCCAGGCCAGCAATCGTTGAGTTGCCAGAGTAGGGTACCCATGCAATGCGGTTGGTTTGATAAATGGGCCTTTAAAGCCTGCTCGTAACCTAAGGCTTGCACGATTTGTGATTGTTGAACAAAGAATTCAAAGCTTATTGAATCAATTTCCCCACCCCAAATTCTATATTGGTTGATAAAGTCTAAAATCTTCTTGTTGCCAACATAACTCTTCTGGCGATTTTGTATCGCCTCAGCATCAAGCAAAAGGTTTTCGGGGGAAATATATTCGGCCAACAAATCATAATCCGGGTAACTCTGAAAACCCCACTCCACCATAAAACGGCCAATATTTTTCTCAAAACCAGAAAAATCATCGTTACCATGCCACGTGCCCCAATAGTGCATACTGCCGTGGTTAAAGTTTTTGGGCGTGCCCCAATTGCTTTGAGGTGAGGTTGGGACATAAGGTGTTTTACCATCTACTATCGCCACCAAAGTGTTGAGTTCGGTTTCAAACAGATCCGTATAGTTGTTCCATAATTTAGTCGAATCATCCTCAGAATAGCTATACTGTTTTTGCCATCCCCAGTTTTTCCAAGCCACTTCAATTTCATTGTTACCGCACCAAAGCGCAAGACAAGGATGCTTTTTTAAACGAGCAATTTGCTCCGCAACCTCGAGTGTAACATTTTCTTTAAAGCTAGAATCGATAGGATACATGGTACCAGCAAACATGAAATCTTGCCAAACCAAAATGCCATATTCATCGCAGATGTCGTAGAAAATTTCGCGTTCATAAACACCACCGCCCCAAACACGCAGCATGTTCATGCCGGCATCTTTTACTTGTTTTAGAAGTCGCTCATATTGCTCTGGTTTTACCCTTGGCAAAAAAACATCTTGGGGCACATAGTTGGCGCCTTTCATAAAGATGGGCTTGCCGTTTATTTTAAAATAAAACGAGGTGCCGATACTGTCGGGTTC
>CAYQDW010000039.1:2731-22695 GCA_964416385.1 uncultured Cryomorphaceae bacterium
TTTCCAAATTCCACTCGTTACAAACCGCGGTGCCCAATCCCAACTAAAGTGGTACGCAGCTTTTCGGGTGTATGGCCAAACGGGGTACGCGCTGGTATCAGTGCCGCCTGGCAATTTCACGTTCGCCCGCGCAATACTGTCATTCTTTAAAATGGGGGAGGTAAAAAGGATGTGCAATTCGTTTCCCTTTTCTTTCAGCTTGCCGGATACATCCACCCGCCAGCTGCGAAACATGTTGTTGGCATCCAGAATCTGTTCGCCATTGAGAAACACTTCGGCATAGGTGTCCAACCCTTCAAAATATAGCTCGTGGTGTTTGTGGTTGAGTTGCTCCGCATCAACATTAAATACCATTCGGTACTCCCAGTTCTCTTTTTCAATCCACTGCAGTTTTTTCTCGTTGTTGTCTTTAAAGGGGTCATCAATCAAGCCGTTGGCAAGCAGGTCTGTATGTACCGTGCCTGGCACTGTGGCGGGGTACCAGGTTTCTGTGCCCACCTGGCGGAATTGCCAGCCGGAGTTGAGGGAGGTCTCAATGCTCTGGGCGGAAATAGATTGCATAAAAGCGATTGATAATCCGGCCAAAACTAACCTCATCCCCCAGCCCAAACTCCATGTTGGAGAGGGGGAGTTGGCCTTAGTTTTCATTCTATTGCTCATCTTTCTAGCGTTTTAAGCATTGACATTACCTTCTCCTCATCCACATCGTAGTTAGCGCCCATGCTCAGGCTGCCAATGCTGTTGCGCTTTTTGCGGATGGAAAAATGCAGGGCATCCACACCCACTGATTGGATTAAATGCGCATTGCCACCATTAACCCCACTGCCCGCCATGATCTGGATGCGGCCACTGGCCTGTGTAACAAGCTTCTTTATGGCCGTTAGTCCAGCAATAGCGCTGACCTGCCCGCCAGAAGTCAGCAAGCGATCAAAGCCCAGCGCAATCAGTTTTTCAAGCGCGGGCTGCATATCAAACACAAAATCAAACGCCCTGTGGAAAGTGACCTGCAAGTTGTTGGTTCTGGCAGCTTCCAACAATTGGCGACATGCGGTTTCGTCTATTTCATTCACATCGGTAAGGCAGCCAAAAACCACGCCTGTGGCACCATAATTAGCGGCCTGTTGGATGTCGGCCTGCATTAACTTTAGTTCTTCATCTTCATAAACAAAGTCTCCCGCCCGCGGACGAATCATGACATGGGTTTCTATGATTTTAGCCGATTCTTTGATGAGTGCAGCCGAGGGTGTTAATCCGCCTAAATCCAAAGCCGAGCAAAGTTCTACACGGTCAATGCCATGCTTGGCTGCGACTTTAGCTTCGGCAAGGGTTTCTATGCAGGCTTCGCGTTTCATTTTTTATACCACAGAGGTTCACAGAGGTTTTTCACAGAGAAACACAGAGCTTGAATCTTATCAAAGCTCTGTTTATGCGTTGGGAGAAAAACATACTGTTTCATCTAACAATTATTTCATCCACAAAAATCCAGGCATCGCTGCCGGCTGCTGCATGATTGTCTGGTAGTTTGCCAAAATTCTTAATCACCACCCGCAAAAAACGATACGGTGAATCTGTTTTCAGTTCTATTTGTGTGGTGCAAACCGCTTTGTCTGAACCCGTATCCGTAGAAACAAACCTGTCTTCCTGACCAATCTGTACCCAGTTCTCTCCATTTATGCTGGCATAAACAGAAACATACTTTGGTTGCATGATCCAGGCATCAGGATACAGATAGTAGTGAAAGGAAAGCGAAGAAAGTTCTTGTTCCCTGGAAAGATCCAGCGTAACATCTGCATCAACTCCGCTAAATCCCATCCAGCGGCCATCGCGAAAATTCAGGGAACCGGTTAATCCGTCTGTTAATCCGTTGGTGCCTCCAGCCGTGTAATAGGGGCTAAATGCAGAAATTGAATCTGTTTTACCCAAACCTAAATGACTAACAACCTCGGTCTCATACAACCGGCCGTAAGGTTCATCGCTTTTATAGGCTTGCACCTGTAGCACATCTGTTATTGCAACCGGAAAAGGCTGTTCATAGGTGTAAAAACCGTAGGTATCATAGGCATATTCCAGCCGCAGGTTTGGCAAACCCGGTTCCAATTTGATCATGACTTTGTCGTCTTCAATAAAGGTGGATACGCTTACCGGCTCTGCCTCCAGGCCGTACTGCACCCCCATTTCTTCCAAAATTGGGTAATGCTGTTGCAGGCGCTCGTAAAAATCTTCATAATCACCTCCCGGGCCGCTCCAGAGCACTTCAGCCATGGCAATGAGGCGGGGAAAAACGCGGCTATCCAGCACGGAGTCGTTAGGCACGTGCTCGGTCCACATGTTTACCTCGCCACCTAAAATGTATTGCTCAAATTGCTCGTCCAAACCCTCAGGGATGGGGTTGAAACGGTATACTTTTTCCAGGTCTATGGCATCTAGGCCATAATCCAAATAGCAATGGCTGGTGGGCGACATCACCACATTGTGCTTCATCTCAGCGGCATGCTTGCCGTGCTCCATACCGCGCCAACTTTGCACCGTGGCATTGGGGCTCAGGCCGCCTTCCAGAATTTCGTCCCAGCCAATAAGCTCACGGCCATTTTCATTGAGAAACTTTTCAATGCGGGTGATGAAATACGACTGCAACTCATGTTCGTCTTTCAGGCCTAAGTCAGCCATACGCTTCTGGCATTTTGCGCAATGTTCCCAACGATATTTTGGGGCTTCATCGCCACCAATGTGGATGTACCTGGACGGAAACAACTCCATGACTTCGGTGAGCACATCCTCCAAGAACGTAAAAACAGAATCATTGCCAGCACAATAGATCTCTTTGAAAACGCCCCAGTCGTTGGCGACTTTAATGGTGGTATCTCCCGTGCAAGATAGTTGCGGATAGGCAGCCAATGCCGCCTGGCTGTGCCCGGGCATTTCAATTTCGGGGATGACGGTGATTCCGCGCGAAGCCGCGTAGGCCACCACTTCTCTGATTTCTTCTTTGGTGTAAAAGCCACCATAGATGCTGCCGTCTTTTTCGGTGCGCCAGGCACCAACTTCCGTGAGCTTTGGGTATTTGTCAATTTGGATACGCCAGCCCTGGTCTTCGGTGAGGTGCCAATGCAGCACATTCATCTTGTAAAAGGCCAGCAGGTCAATGTACTTCTTAACCGTTTCTACCGAGAAAAAATGGCGGGAGCAATCGAGAAGTAGTCCGCGGTGGGGGAAGGCGGGAGAATCTGTGATTTTGAAGAAAGGGATTTCAATTCCGTTAGAAACTTTTCTGCTAGATTGTAAGTGTACTTGATAAAAGGTGTTTACGGCACGAATTAGGCCTTCTTCACTTCCTGATACAATACTCAACCCTCTTTTGAAAACGCAGATTTCATATTCATCTTTTCCTAAATTGGTATCCATAACGATACCTATTCCTGGAGTTTCATCATTTCCACATGTACGCCCATTAAAAGGCACCGTATCGATAGAAAAAGTTACAAACGGATCAAATAGCTGCTTTAACAAAAAAACACTCCTGGCATTTTCTTCAGTTTTGAAAATCCGCATCCCGTTGTATAGAAGAACAGAATCTTTACCCAATTCCACTCTTTTTGGCTTAGGGATTAAATGGCGCTGTGCGAAAGATTGAAAGCTTAACAACACGAGCGCAATTAAAAACACACCCCCAACCCCTCTCCTCAAAGAAGAGGGGCGCGTGGCCCGTAAATTCCTCGGTGTTTCTCCGTGCCTCTTCTGCGCACTTCTGCGTTCCAACCCTACCACTCCATGCGGTGTTTTGTCTTCACCAATTCTTCTTGTTCTTTGGTGCGCAGGGCATAATCAAAACCGGCATACACACTGTAGCCACCATGATTGCCATACTTATCAAGCGCCAAAAAGCCGACTTGTAAGTTGGTGAGGTCTTTGTGCTTTTTGATGATGCGGTTCACGGCCTCATAGCAGGCCTCTTCTGGCGTTGCGCCATTACGCATAAACTCTACCACCATGGCACTACCCGCAATGCGTACAATGGCTTCGCCCATGCCTGTGGCGCAGGCGGCACCTACATCTCCGTCAACAAACAAACCGGCACCTATAATTGGGCTATCTCCTACACGGCCATGCAGTTTATAGGCCATGCCGCTGGTGGTGCAGCTACCTGCCAAATTACCGTTATCATCCAGCGCTAGCATGCCTATGGTGTCGTGGTTTTCAATATTAATCACAGGCTTATAAGCGCTTTCTTTAAGCCATTCTTCCCAGTCTTTTTGGCTTTTTTCGGTGAGGAGATTCATCGGTTCAAAGCCTTTTTCTATTGCAAATTGATACGCCCCTTCACCACTCAACATAACATGTGGGGTGTCTTCCATCACCTTGCGGGCTACAGAAATGGGGTTCTTAATATTCTGAAGAAAACTCACCGCGCCACAATTGCTGTTGTGATCTTGAATGCATGCATCCAGCGTAACCTTGCCATCGCGATCTGGTCGGCCACCAAAACCAACACTTTGGTTCTTGGGGTCATCTTCTACCACGCGTACACCTTGTTCTACGGCATCAAGTGCGGTGCCACCACCCTGTAACACCTCCCAACCCTTGGCGTTGGCTTGTAGGCCGTGGTTCCAGGTAGAAACAAGTACAGCACCAGATGCCTGGCTTGCAATGGGGTTTAATTCAGATTGCTGTAGCGCAAAGACCGCTTTGGGTACCAATAAACTGCCACCTGCCATGGCGCTAACTTTTAAGAATTCTCGTCTTGATGTCATAAATACATGTATTGTTGTACGTACATTTCCACCTTTAAATTTTAGTACAAATGCCCACCTGCCAATATAAAGACTTACCCGTTTATTTTACAGATGTAGGAAAAGGGCCTGCTGTGGTTTTAATTCATGGTTTTCTAGAAAGCTCTACCATGTGGGATGCTTATTCTGCCTTTTTCGCAACGCGATATCGTGTAATTTGTATTGATCTTTTCGGCCATGGCAAAACCGGAAATCTCGGTTATGTTCACAGCATGGAAGAGATGGCAGATGCCGTAAAAACCGTGCTGAATCATCTGCGTTTAAAGCGTTGTGTGATGATTGGCCACAGCATGGGCGGCTATGTTGCTTTGGCTTTTGCAGAAGCTTTTCCAAAAATGCTACGTGGCCTTTGTTTGTTTTATAGTACGGCACAAGCAGATGATGCCGAGAGAAAAGAACTGCGCCTACGGGCCGTTGAAGTTGTTAAACAGAACTATAAAACTTTTATAAAAAGCACAATTCCTGGGCTTTTTGCATCAGAAAATCTAAAGACCTACCAGAAAGAAATTGCGGCCTTGATTAATGAGGCTCTGCAGATGTCGCCACAGGGTATTGTGGCAGCGCTTATGGGGATGCGTGAGCGTAAAGACCGTGAAGACCTTTTAACACGTGGCACATTTCCGGTTTGTATTATTTATGGCAAGCAAGATGGCCGTATTACAGTAGACAGTTTACAATCGCAACTTGCTGCACCTAATGTGTTGTTTAAGCTTGAAACGCCTCATGGGCACATGGGACATATAGAAGATGCGCAAGAATGTTTAACGTATCTGGATTATTTCATCGCCACGGTAACTAAGCGTGCTTAAAGATTGCAATTAAGCTTTTGGCCGGCTTGGCTGTCTTTATTGAGATCTTGAAATGGGTTTAATCTACCGTTTGTTATTGCCCTAATGTGTGTTGATAGTATAACGTATCATTAATACCACGGATTTCCACGCGTGTTTCTGGTGTTTCGTCCCAAATAATTTCTATTAATCCCCAATTTCTTCGGGCAACCAGTGGCGAAATACGGTGTGCATTAGGTTCTATTGTTTTTTGAGCATACACATGGGTCATACCGCTTGAGGTAATGTCATAAAGCCACTTGTCATCAATTTTAATGCGGCTTACCTCTGCCAAGTGCCTATCGCCACTGAGAATGGCTACAGTGGCCGCGCTACTTTGCGCAAGTAGGTCATAAAGTCTTTTTTGTTCATGTGGGAAGTTTGCCCACTTTTCAAAGCCATGTTCTTCAGAAATGGCCTGAATAGAAGAACCAACTAACAACACATCTACATCTGTCTGGCGCACTTGATCTTCTAACCAGCGCCATTGCGCATCGCCAAGCATGCTCCCCTCAGATGCGGCCATATAACGCCCTCTACCGGTTGTGTCTGGCGCAAGTGCATCGCGAAACCAACGGGTATCTAACAATATGATTTTCACCCGCTTTCCTTCTTCACCAAAAGTGTATTGCTGATACACCCCCGGGTAATCACGTACAGGGTCATCTTGTGGCACGTCTAAAAATTCAAGCATTAGCGCTTTGCTTTCCTCACGTGCGGGAAACTCTTTGCCGCCATCATTAGCGCCATAATCATGGTCATCCCAAGTGCCTATAACTTTTACGCCACTTTTCAAAAATTGCTGATAGCCTACTTGCGCCTTTTGGCGGGCATACTTTTCTGCCAAAACATTCGGGTCTTCGCTATCGCCATAAATGTTATCGCCTAACCAAATAAACACTTCGGGATTGTGGGTTGCAACGGCATCCCAAATAAGGTTAACCGAATCTTGTATAGCGCAGCTACCAAAAGCGATTGTGGTTTTGTTGGTTGACGTTGTTTTTTCGTCAGGCTGCTCTTTGGTATTACATGCGGCCAAGATCACCGCAGACATTATGAGGTAGCGTATCTTCATGATTGCGTTTTTTTAACACACCAAAAATAAACGCCTTAAGTTATCTGTATGTAACCTGATTAATAAGGAGGATGTATTGGTTTGTTTTCTAGGATTTCTTCAATCTTCGTCATGATTTCTGCCGTGAGTTTACCTACTACCGCAGGCGCTTGAATGTTTTCTTGTAGTTGTAAAACGTTAGAGGCGCCCAAGATTACGGTGCTTACATTAGGGTTTTTTAAACACCATGCTATGGCGAGTTGTGCAGGAGTGCAGCCTAAATCGGCAGCCAAATCGGCAATTTTTTTAGCGCGATTTAACTTGTCTGTTACCACATTCATATCGCGTAACCAGCTCAATTCATCGCGGTTTAAGCGATAGCCTTCTTGAATGCCATCTTTGTATTTGTTGGTGAGAATACCACTTGCCAATGGGCTCCAAATGGTTGTGCCCAAGCCCACAGTCTTGTAAATCTGGCTGAATTCAACCTCTACTTTTTCGCGGTGCAACATGTTATACTGAGGCTGCTCCATGGTAGGGCCAATGAGGTTGTATTGCTTTGCAACCATGTGTGCTTCCATAATTTCTTGGGCGCTCCACTCGCTGGTACCCCAATACAGAATCTTACCTTGTGTTATAAGGTTGTGCATGGTCCACACGGTTTCTTCAATAGGTGTGGCTTTGTCTGGGCGATGACAAAAAAGCATATCCAAATAATCTACGCGCAACCGCTTTAGCGCTTGCTCTGTAGCCTCTACCATGTGTTTGCGGTGTAATCCTTTACGATGCGGCAGCTGGCTACCTGTACCCCAAAAGATTTTTGATGACACCAAATATTCATCACGCCCCCAACCCAGCTCATGGATAATTTTACCCATAACTTCTTCACTTTGCCCATTGGCATATACCTCTGCATTATCAAAAAAGTTGATTCCCGCATCAAAAGCGGTTACCATGAGTTGTTTAGAAATGGTGTTATCTATCTGGTTGCCAAACGTTATCCAGCTGCCAAAGCTGAGTTCTGAAACAGGAAGGCCTGATTTGCCAAGACGTCTGTATTCCATTGTGGGTTTGCTTTTTTGAAGTTTAAGGTTCGAAGTTATGGTAACATTTTCTAAAAAAGAACCCATCCGCGTAAAGCAGATGGGTCATGATCTTTTTTAGTTAAGCTATTAAATTTTTATCCCTTGCCAATTGCTCTAAGAATATCTTGGCCATTAGCAAATACGAGTAAAGCCAACAGCAAGAAGAACCCAACCATTTGGGCATACTCTAGCACTTTTGTACTTGGCTTACGGCCGGTAACCATTTCATAAAGCGTAAACACTACATGGCCGCCATCAAGAGCAGGTATGGGCAAAATATTTAGGAACCCAAGCATCAGACTTAAAAATGCGGTAAACTCCCAAAAGCGCTGCCAATCCCAAGTGTCTGAGTATTGCTGTAAGATGGTATAAAATCCTCCGACTTCTTTATAAGCGCCGGTATTAAAGTTAAAGATGAGTTTAAACTGGCGCACATAGCTGCTCAGCTTATCCCAAGTACTTTTTACAGCACCACTCATTGCCTCACCAAAGGTGAACTCTTTCGTTTTTAGGGTATAAAATCGATCTAAATTTTGCACCAAGCCAATACCGATAACACTGTCTTGAGGCACAGATAACATAATATCAACCGTATTGCCAGCGCGCATTGCCGTTAACGTAATGTCTTGCCCAGCGTACTTGGGGATAGAATCTTTGTATTGGTCAAAAAATAACATCTGGTGGCCGTTAAGAGCAATCAAGCTGTCATTGATCTGCAGTCCCGCTTTTTCTGCTGCGCTGCCTTCAGAAAAACCACCTACCACATACGGCATGCGCGGTACAATTAAATCTGCATAGCCACGGGTTTCTACCAATTTTGTAATGCCCGCTTCTGTAATGGCAATCCGCTCAACTTGGCCTGCCCGGTCTACTTCAATAAAACCATCTTGCCCCAGTGTTATTTCAAGTGCGGCTTCGCGAAAATTATCTGGCACCTTACCGTTTACAGAGATAATCTTATCGCCATTTTGTAGTCCTATTTCTTTACCCGCTTCATTGGTCCAGATGCCGTAGGTAAGGGCATCGTTTGGCAAATACATTTCACCATAATGAAAAAGCACAAAAACATAAATGAGGTACCCCAAGATGAAGTTCACCAAAACCCCACCTGTTAAAATGATGAGGCGCTGCCATGCTGGTTTGGCCCGAAACTCCCACGGTTGAGGCGGTTCGTTCAAGGCCTCGGTATCCATGCTTTCATCAACCATGCCTGATATTTTCACATAACCACCTAAGGGCAGCCAACCAATACCATAAACGGTATCGCCAATTTTCTTTTTGAAGAGTGCAAACTTCCAATCAAAAAACAGGAAGAACTTTTCTACGCGCGTTTTAAAAATTTTGGCCGGTATAAAATGCCCCAATTCATGGAGCACAATAAGAATTGAAAGACCGAGTATAAGTTGAGTGAGTTTAATCCACATACGTCATAAAAATCAAAGTTTGCAAAACTACGGTATTATAACCGCAAGGCCGATAAATGTTTTGGCACGTGCCGTTAATGTTTTATAAAAGTTATTGGGCCGCTTTTAGCGCATCTACTTTTTGTTGGGCATAGTCGCGTATGGCTTTACGGTTTTTTGCCGCTTCGGGCGATGCAGATGGTGTTACTTCAGGAATCCGGTCTGTATTTTCCACTAAAAAACGGTATGCATAGTACTGCACATTGCCAGCAGATGCATCGCGGGCACGTTCTGCCAACAGGTCTACCATGGCCATGCCTGCTGCACCGCCGCGCACAAAATAGCTGCCGAGATAGGCGTACCAATAAATCGCAGTAATGCCTCCTTCTTGCATTGCAAAAGCATCTGTTTGCATAAGCTGTTCAACACTACCGTGCTTGGTAATGGTTATAAGTGCGGCATCTTGCCAGGTGCCCCCGTTTGCAGAAAGTGAATCTTGTGCCAAGCGCACAGCAGCTTCAGGTTCAAAGCGCGCCAGCGCAAGTAGTGCCGCCTCATTTACCTGCTGCGAGATGTAGGCCAAATTTTTGCGATATGTATCAACATCATTCTTATTGTAGATTTCGCTCCACACCTCTATGGCCATTGCGCGTACTCTTGGGTTTTCATCTGCCAAAAGTTTTTTAACCGTGCTTTCTAGTTTTTTGCGGCCGTTCTCGTCCCAGGTCTCTGCACTATTTAGCCCCAACCACCGTATGGCCCAAAACTTATCGTCCATGGCTATGCCAGCAATGGTGCTTCGTAAATTCACATTGCGATTTTCTAAAAGCTGTTCTGCGGCCAAAAACCGATCTAAAGGCAATGCGCTTTTACCCAATTGGCTTAACCATTCTTTGTCACTTTGTTTTACTGTGATTTCTGCCAAAAGGTAGTTCTCCGCATCAAACTTGATCAAATTCGGGGCGGCATCCAGCGGAAAGCTAAACACCTGTTCTTGGGCAGAGACCTCTACCCAATGCTCTTGTTTTCCAGATTGGGTATACACGGCAATTTTAACAGGCAAACGATAAACAGGATAGCGGGTAAGGTCTTGTGTTTGCGTTACTTTTAGTTGGGCCATCCGTGCCTCAGCATCCCAGCTTGGTGTTATGGTAAGCTGTGGGTGCCCTGCATTCATAAACCACTGATCAAAAAACCAGCGCAAATCTCGCCCTGTTGTTTTTTCAAATGCTTTGCGGAGGTCTGAAATCTCTGCTGCTTGGTAAGCGTTATCTGTTAAATAGCGTTGTAGTGAGGCAAAAAAAGCATCATCGCCAACGGTATGGCGCAACATGTGCAAAATACGGCTGCCTTTAGCGTAGCTGTGGCTGTCAAACATTTCTAGCGGATCCGTTACATTTTCACGAATCATTTTTTCAGCCTTACCATATCTAAACTCGTTTAAATAGGCGCGCAGATCGTTTCGCAGTGCCCAGGTGGCCTCATCGGGGCCGTATTTCCATTCTTTCCAAATAATTTCTCCATAGGTTGCAAAACTTTCGTTTAGCGGCAGTTGGCCCCAATCTTCACAAGTAACCAAATCGCCAAACCATTGGTGAAAAAGTTCATGGGCAATAACATCTTCATGAGTATCATCTGCAAAGGCACGCGGTGTGGTATAAAGAAAATCGCCATGTACGGTGGCCGTTGTATTTTCCATGGCGCCACTTACGTAATCGCGCACCACAATTTGGTCATATTTAGGCCATGGGTACGGCACGCCCAGCTTGCCACTAAAATAGGTGATCATGCTTGGTGTGTTTCCAAAAATGCGTTGTGCAGCAGATTTCCACTCTGGCTCTACAAAGTAGCGCACTGGTTTATCTTGCCATCGGGTGCCCACGGTATCAAATTTACCTCCGCCCAACATCACCAAATATGGGGCATGGGGTTGTGTCATCCGCCAATAATCGGTACGCGTACCATCGCCATTATCAGTTCTAAATTCTAGCTCGCCATTGCTCAGCGTAAGCCAGTCGTTCTTAACTGTGATGCCTATGCGGTGGGTCATTTTTTCATGCGGTTTATCTACCGTTGGGAACCAAGCTGAGTTACTTTCGGGCTCGCCTTGTGTCCAAAACTGTTGCATGCGGGTGGCGCTGCTATCTATAAAGTAAAAACCTTTGGCGTCTGTAATGGCGCGTCCACCTTCGCGCTCAAGAGAATCTGGCAGAGCGGTATACGCTATGAAAAGATGTATAACCTCATCTTTTTTTACATGTTTATCTAGTCCAATGCGTATTTGTTTTCCGTTGTAAGTGTATGCCAGCTGCTTTTTAACCGCACCATCAAAGCGTGCCACATCATGTATGTGAAAACCTTTAGCATCAAGCACCGCGGTATCTATGGCATAGAAATAGGGCTTTAAGTAAATATCGGCCTTACCCTCTATGGCGTGCTTTTGCCAATTGAGTTGCAACTCTAAATCTGTATGCAGCACATCTATTGTAATGTCTGGCGCACTATATGTTTTTGCTGATGCCACTTTGGGCGCTACAATATCTATCTCCTCTAATATGATTTGGTTTTCTTGAGCTTTTGCCAGAAATCCAACAAATAACACCCCTGCCAGAATTAATTTTTCCAACCTTTGCATGTGCTTACTTTTACGGGCGAATTAACAAATTATATCATGTATACGATACGTTCTGGCAATCAAAGCTTTAATGTGCAACTAGACCCAAAAGCCACGCGGGGCACGCTCAATGAAGAGACCGTTTCTTTTGACTTGGCCAGTGTTGGCGAAAATGCACTGAGTTTGATTATGAACAACACCAGCTATACTGTACAGATTGTAAAGGCTGATTTTAAAAACAAGACGTTTAGCATTGTTGTTAATGGCAGAGAATATGAGGTAACAGCCAAGGATGAATTTGATGTGCTGCTTGATCAGATGGGGCTTGCCTCTTTAAATCAACAAAAAGTAAACACCTTAAAAGCACCAATGCCAGGACTGGTGTTAGATGTATTGGTGGCCCCAGGCCAAGAAGTTACAAAAGACACCCCGCTCATTATTTTAGAGGCGATGAAGATGGAGAATGTATTGAAGAGTCCTGGGGATGGCAAAGTGAAGAGCTTGGGAATAAAAAAGGGCGATGCCGTAGAAAAAAATCACATTTTATTAACTTTTGAATAAACATAAATTATGACGATTAAGAACATCTTTTATACCGCATTGATTACAGCTGGTATGCTTAGCTGCACCAATAGCGAAGAAGCCGCTACTGAAACACACATGCACGACCATGACCACAGCGCCATGGAAGAGACCACTAACCCTGATGCGCTTTATGTGCCTGAGGGCGCGCGCGTTTTCTTCGCAAACCTCAATGATGGCGACACCGTTACTTCGCCTCTTTTTATTCAATTTGGGATTGAAGGCATGGAGGTTAAGCCCGCAGGAGAAATTGTTAAAGGCACTGGCCATCACCACATTATTATTGATGATACGTTTACCGCGCTTGGTGCCGTTGTTGGTAATGATGATGCGCATATCCACTTTGGGGGCGGACAAACAGAAACGGAGCTAGAGCTATCTCCTGGTGAACACCGCCTGGTTATGCAATTTGCCAATGGTATACACCAAAGTTATGGTGAGCAAATGAGTGCTGCGATAACCGTATTTGTTAAATAGGCAACTTACTCACAAGCATTAAAAAACCCCTGAATTTCTAAGAAATTCAGGGGTTTTTTGTGTCTTTATCTTTTGTTTACGCAATGGTTTCGCCTGTATTTACCATTTTACGCAATAGCGGACAAGGCCTGTAACGATCATCGCCATAAAAAGCATGTAACGCTTCTAGACGCTCTAGCACAACGTTATATCCTATTTCATGTGCCCAAGCCAAAAGTCCTTTTGGGTAGTTAACACCCTTAGTCATAGATAAGTCTATATCGCCCGCCGTACCAACTTGCATAAAAACGGCATCAAAAGCCTCATTAATAAGCAGGGCCAATATGCGGTCTACAATTTGTTTTCCTAACTCCAGATTTGTATTTGGTTGCGGATTTTGGGCTGTCGCGCTATAATCATAAAAACCACGTCCGCTTTTTCGACCCAACAAGCCGGCCTCTAAAAGCCTTTTTTGGGTAATGCTCGGCCTAAAACGGGGGTCAAAATAGAACTGCGACCATACCGTTTCTGTAACCACGTAATTCACATCATGCCCAATCAAATCCATCAGCTCAAATGGCCCCATGCGAAATCCGCCAATTTCTTTCATGGCCCA
This sequence comes from uncultured Cryomorphaceae bacterium, assembly GCA_964416385.1. Classification (GTDB taxonomy): domain Bacteria; phylum Bacteroidota; class Bacteroidia; order Flavobacteriales; family Schleiferiaceae; genus JAUHWL01. Next base: position 16,156 of record CAYQDW010000039.1, read on the forward strand.
ATCTATGGTGGCGATATCTGCAACGCCTTCCTCATAAAGTTTTATGGCTTCACTGTAAAATGGCCGCGCCACACGGTTAACAATAAATCCTGGGGTATCTTTTGCCAATACGGTAACCTTGCCCCAGCTTTTAACCAATTCTGTGGCTAGTTGCACAACAGCATCCTCCGTTTGCAATCCCGGAATGATCTCCACCAAAGGCATGAGCGGTGCCGGATTGAAAAAGTGGATACCAATGAGTCTGCCGGGGCGTTTCATACCACCAGATATGGCGGCAATACTTAGAGAAGAAGTGTTGGTAGCCAGTATGCAACTATCATCTACAATTTCTTCTAATGTTTTAAACACAGAACGCTTTGCTTCAAGCTTTTCTATTATCGCCTCAATTATGAGCCCGCAGTGCTCAAAATCTCGTAGGTTATCTTCAAAAACTATTCGGTGTAGAACATCTTTGGCCAGTTGTTCTGTAAACTTACCTTTTGCCACCAACTTTTTAAAAGTAGCTTCCAAGTTATGCCTGCTTTGCTCTAAAGCTGCATCGCGTGTATCATAAATGTAAACCGTGTGGCCAGCTTGCGCGGCTACTTGTGCTATGCCGGTGCCCATAGCACCAGACCCTATTATTCCTATTTTCATATGTGTTTGTTACCTCACCCCTAAACCCTTCCGCCTAAGGCAGAGAAAGGAAAAAGAGGTGCTATTCTCCTTTAAAAATCGGCTTGCGCTTTTCTAAAAATGCGTTTACGCCTTCATCATAGTCATACGTTTTACCCGCCTGTGTTTGCAACTCGTCTTCTAAGTTGAGTTGCTCATCAAGATTGTTGGCGTAGGTTCTGTTTAGCGCACATTTTGTTAGTGCTAAGCCCCTTGTTGGCATGGTGGCCAGCGTTTGGGCTGTTTGCGCGACAAAAGCATCAAAATCTGCATCGGGTACCCATTTGTAAATCATATTCATGGCCTCAGCTTCTTTGGCAGAAACCTTATCGCCTAGCATCATGAGGGCAGAGGCCTTTTGAAACCCAATTAAGCGCGGTAAAGTAAAAGTGCCGCCACTATCTGGTATGAGCCCAATCTTGCTGAACGCCTGTATGAAAGATGCAGATTCTGCCGCAATAACAATGTCGCACGCCAGTGCAATATTGGCCCCAGCACCGGCAGCAACACCATTTACCGCGGCAACAACAGGTTTACCAATCTTGCGGATAAGCTTAATCATGGGGTTGTAATGCTCACTAACAATTTTGGTGAGTTCAGGGCCGTTGGGGTCTATGGCCTCGGCCAAATCTTGACCGGCACAAAAAGCCTTGCCACTGCCTGTTATTACAACACAACGTACGTTTGGGTTATGATCTGCCTCTTGTAACGCGGCTTGTGCCGCCAAAGCCATTTCGCGCACAAAGCTGTTATACTTATCTGGCCGATTAAGGGTTAACGTAAAAACACCACTTTCAAGTTTGGTTTGTATGAAATGCGACATCTGCATAAAAAATTTAAGGGCCAACGAAGTTAGCCCCTGTAAGGTGAATTGAAAAACTTTTTATCGGTTAAACCCTGCGCACAACCTCGTCTGCTATTTTCTGGTTGTACTCTTGGGCCATGCTTTTATGGTTGATGAGGTCTATGATGCTACCGATGAGGCATAGTCCTGCGGTAAAGAAATACAAGATTCCCCAACCGATTTGGCCCAGATAAAAACGCTGTAAACCTGGAAGAACGAACAAGCCGATAACCGAAAAGATGAGCACATTCTGCGGATCTCTCCTGCGTGAGCGGTAAACCGTTGCAAACTGGCTTAGTTGATTTTCATCCATATAATTGGTTAGTTGCTCAAGCATTACAAACTCTTCGCCCTGCGCTTCTGGGATAAAACTTAGTAATCTATTCATGACTTTGCTATTTGGTTTTTAATGATCTTGTGAAGTACGGAAATAATTCGCCAAAATAATAACAGGGTTGCAGGTATACCCAACCAGTGGGCGTGAAAAGACGCTGTAAATGCCCCATGCAATAGGTGGCTTATGCTGCGGCCCAACCCACAACCTGGGCAATGCTCAAAACCGGCTAAAGCCAGCGGACAAACTGTAAAGTGTGCATCAGTGGATGGGTTGAAAATCGCTAAGGCAATGAGTGCCACCGCCCAAACTGTGGCGTCCAGCAGCGCTGGGTGGCGATTTATTACAGACGGCATTCTTTTCATGACAACCAAAAATAACAGATTGCGCTAGAGCGTGCTAAAAAAACCACTTGTTTTTATAAGATCTATTGGGTAGCGCGGAAGTTTTAGTTTTTCATTCAATTGGCTCCATTGTTTAGCACTGTTTTTCTGATATTAAAACTGGGGGAGATTAAAAACCCCCAAGTAAATACACTTTAAACAACACCTGCATGGGCATGGTTACATCTAAGAAAGTTACAGGCATTATTTTTATCGCGCAAATTGAAATGAGCAATGGATTTTGAAAAGGAAGTCATAGAGAGAAGTTACACGGTTCCTGTGGTGGTAGACTTTTGGGCACCGTGGTGCGGGCCTTGTAAATACCTCGGCCCAGTTATAGAACAATTGGCAGAAGAAGCGGAAGAGCGTTGGGTTTTGGTAAAGGTTAATACCGATCAATATCCAGAATTAATGCAAGCTTATCAGATCCAAGGGATACCGGCTGTTAAGCTGTTTATTAAGGGTGAAGTTCTTGCTGAGTTTACCGGCGCGTTACCTAAACCCGAGATAGAACGGTGGCTCGAAAAGCACATTCCTGATCCCACAAAACAGGCTTATGCAGACTTGCTGGCAGATTTGCAATGGCCCGGCACCGAGAATCAAATTACCAAGCTGGCGCATTTTATTGCAGACCATGCAGGTTTTGCAGATGCCGTGATTGATCTTGCAGCGCATCAAGTGCTCACAGATACAGACGCCAGCCTGAATGCCATGAAAAACATCACTTTTGGTCATCCAAGATTTGATACCGTTACGGCTATTCGCACGATGGCAGAAACGCTTAAAGCAAAACCCGCAGGGCATGAAGCAACAGACGCCTTACTCTTAAAAAGCCAGGAGGCCTTGCGCAATAAAAATGTTGATGCTGCATTAACCAGTCTTATTGAGCTGATCATAATCAACAAAAACTTTCAAGACGAATTGCCGCGCAGAGCCGTGGTTGCTCTTTTTCATTTGTTGGGGCCACAGCATGAACTCACCAAAAAATACCAGCGCCGTTTTAGCATGGCATTGTATTAAATCAATTTGGAAAATGAAGGTTTTGGTGAGGCAAACCGCGGTGCGGGAACACAAAACGTGCAGTTTCCCGCGCGCTAAACTCAGAACTTGCCCGCTATCGCCTCATCTGCGCGCTATTTAACCTCAATCTCATCTAAAAACAACCAGCTTTGTCCGCCAGCGCCCAAGTGCCATTCTGGGCAGGGGCCGATGCTTTCTGCGGTAATCACAACTTTTTCAACGCGACCTTTGTGCGTAAAAGCAACCGTGGTGCGCATGGCGCCTTCGGTTTTTTCGAGGTCTTTGCCGGGGTAGAATTCGTAGCGCGAAATCTGGTCATCACTTTCATAAACGTCAACAATTACCTTTTTGGGGAACCAAATCCAGCTTTTGATGTCTTGCAGAAAACCGATAGAAATTTGCGCATTGGTTTGTGACTTCTTTAAATGGAGGGTTGCTTTAAAATTCTGCCCTTGATACCCTTGCCAGCTCCCGGTTCTAAAATTAGCCGTGCCGTATTGGCGATCAATTAATGCGTTGTCTCCCCCAGCCGAATATTGGTTGGCATATGCGCTATGCAGGGTAAGTTTGAGCTTGTCATCCAGCTTGTAAAACGGTGTAAAAATGGTATCACTGGTGCGGCCATCGGGGTGTTGGGTGTAGGCCCAAACCTCAGCGTCTTTGGTCAGTTTAAAGGTTATATGTCGGTTTTCAAAAGTTGTTGAAGGGCCATTAGCATAACCGGCAATGATGGTGCATTCACCACAAATGGACGCAATACCAACATGAAGCGCGTCTTTAAAGGTATTCTTGCTTGTGGTGAAATACGGTGTGGGCACCAATAAATTTTCCGATGTTTTTTGCGGAGGCCATACCGCACTGTCTCTTCCCCAATCTGAAGGGCGCTGACCCATTTCAAAAACAAGTTCACCTCCGGCCATAATGGTTTGATGCTCTAAAAAGGTTAAGTCATAAGGCTCACCATTCAGCGTAGCCGACTTTATGAGCCAATTCTCTTTACTCAAGTTATTTGCTTTTATGGTAAACGTCTTTCCATTTTCGAGGTTGATAACCGCTTCTTGAAACGTTGGTGTGCCAATGGCATAATACGTTTCGCCCGGTGTAACCGAATAAAAACCAAGTGCACTCAACACATACCACGCGCTCATCTGGCCGCAATCTTCGTTGCCAGAAAGGCCATCTGGCTGGGTGGTGTAGAGCTCTTCTTTTATTTGGTGAACCAACGTTTGCGTTTTGTCTGGTCTTCCAACATAATTGTACAAATACGCCATGTGGTGACTGGGTTCGTTACCGTGCGCATATTGACCGATCAAGCCGGTAATATCGGCTTGCTCACGACCGCTAGTTTCACTACTTACTGAGAACATCAGATCTAAATGCTTTTCTAACCCAAGTGGCCAGTGTGAAGACAGCATATCTTTCTTCATGATCTGACCTGCTAAGCCATAAATATCATGCGGCACAAAAAGGCTGTACTGCCAGGCATTGGCTTCGGTATAGTTAAAGTTCACTTCTTCCGGTTTAAAAGGGCTAAACCAGCCATTATTTACGCGTGCGCGGAAGAAACCTGTTTCGGGATCAAAAAGGTTTTTCCAATTCTCAGAGCGCTCGTAAAAAACTGTGGCCAGTGAATCTTTGCCCATGGCCTCTGCCATCCGTGCGATGCACCAGTCGTCATAGGCATATTCCAGCGTTTTAGAAACCGATTCGCTTTCATCACCAGCACCGATATACCCTTGTTTCTTGTAGAATTCTAACCCAAAGTGCTCCTGGTTGGCGGAGTTGACCATCGCTTCTAGCGCTTTTTCGGCATCAAAATCATGAATGCCTTTGAGGTAGGCATCCACAATTACCGGTGCGCTGTGGTAGCCAATCATGCAATAGGTTTCGTTGGCCGCTAACTCCCAAACGGGTAATAATCCGCCTTGCTCATACTGCCGCAAAAATGTCTGAATAAAAGCGTTTGTGCGGTCTTGCTCAATAATGGTGAACAGCGGGTGCGTAGCCCTAAATGTATCCCACAAACTAAAAACGGTGTGTTGTTCTTTGCCGCCATTGATGTTGTGAATTTTCATATCCATGCCCCGGTAATCGCCATTTGCATCGGTGAAGAGGTTGGGTGCAATCATGGTATGGTAGAGGGCGGTGTAGAATTTCACCATATCGTCTTCGGCACCTTTTACCTCAATTTTACTGAGCTGTTTGTTCCACGCATCCCGCGCCTCGGCTTTGGTTTGTTCAAAATCCCAATGAGGTATTTCGGCCTCCAAATTAGCCTTGGCATTTTCTATGGAAACGGCTGAGATGCCGACTTTTACCCAGATGCGTTGTGCTTCATCCACGCCAAAACGCAACCCGGCCTTTTGTTTGAGCGAATCATACACCACTTCTTTTATGGGCGAAGAAAAATCGGCACAGAAATACACGTGCTGCTCATTTGCCCAGGCTTTGGAAATCCGGAATCCGGTTATACGGTTGGTTGAATCTGCGTTGATCTGCCAGTCAATGAGCTGGTCGCGATGCGCAAGGTCGATGACAATATTCTTTTCATCACCCTTTAAAAACGTGTATTGATGAAAGCCCGCGCGCGCTGTGGCCGTGAGTTCTACGTCAATCTCACCTTCTTTTAATTTGGTAGCATAATGGCCAGGCGCTGCAACCTCGGCATCTTTATAAAATGCAGAAGCGTAGCCGTTTTTTGGTCCGTTTGTAGCACCATTATCCAGCTGAATTTTGCCAACCGTAGGCATGAGCAAAACATCGCCATAATCGCTTACGCCTGTGCCGCTCAGGTGCGTATGGCTAAAACCGTAAACCACCGTATCGCTGTAGTGGTAACCAGAGCAGCCGTCCCAACCATCAAGACGGGTATCGGGGCTAAGCTGCACCATGCCAAAAGGCATGGTTGCACCAGGAAAGGTGTGGCCGTGTCCGCCCGTACCGATGAAGGGATTCACATATTGCGCATAGTCATTCACGTAATCTGTTTGCGTAGTACAGCCGAGCACCAGCGCAAAAAAGAGAAGTTTAAAACCGTATTTCATGGGGTTATTGTTTTGTTTCATGGTGCCAATCAAAAAGTTGGTGTTCTTCAAAACCAATGTCAAATTTCTTGAGAAGTTTTAGATTCTCGGTCTTGAAACTGGTTTTTAACCGCAAACATGACATGCTGATAAAATTGGGAACGGTGCTGGCCATTGTTGGTGGTTTGTCTGGAGAAAGATATGGTTTGTTTGGAAAAACAGGCGAATGTGATCCCTAAAATGGGTGGCGCGTGCCTCACTTACGGGGTTACCTAAAAATAG
>CAYQDW010000040.1:0-16028 GCA_964416385.1 uncultured Cryomorphaceae bacterium
GTTGTTTACACTAAAATTATTCACCCTTCGTGGCAATATGCGCATCCACGCCTTTTACTTAAGCACAAGTTTTTCGCATCTGCCGGCTATGCAGAACAAGTAAACTCCGGGTTTCCAATCAGCATAAATCAAGTCCATTTCACCGTTCATCTCACCGCTGCTTAGGATATTTCCAGCACAGTCTAATAGCGTCCACTTATGCTCATTCTTTAAATCTGGAACCATAATGTGTACACGGTCTGATGCCGGATTAGGACTGATGATGATGGTGTCTGGCCTATGGTCTTCATCCAAACCAAACGCACTAACACCATTTGCAAAAGCATACTCACCGGGTATGAGCACCTGTATAGAAATACGACCAAAACCATTACTGCTGCTGCCCAAGTAATTCTTGCTGTACCAGTCGTATTCGCGCCAAGCTTCTGTGGCATCTTTGCGGTACACCAACATCAGGCTGTCTTCGGTCTGGCTTACAAGGTCGGCATCTAAATTGCCTGTGTTGCTTGCGTTGCTGTATTCTAAGCGACCTTCAGCTAAAAAGCCATTCGGAAAATGACCAGTAACCCGCCAATAGCGTGAATTGCTTATTCTAAAGGGTTCGCTACCGGTTCTTGATGGGCCAGCCCAGTGGTGTTCTACGCGTATGTTGGCAGAATCTTTTAGGCTAGAAACCGTGAGATCCATTTTACAGCGGTTGTTGTTGTATAGTCCAGTCGACTTCAGCTTAAAGTTTGTTGAGGTTGTACCAGCTAGCAACCAAGCATTTTCATTGAGGGTAGCCCAAGTAGGCACAAAAGCATTAGAGAGCGTAAAAACGGTATCATGGGTTTTAAAAAGAACTTCGTGATGTTGCATTTGGCCAAGACTGTCGCGTAGCGTTATGCGTAGTGGTACATTGGTAAAACGTTTATTGGTGGCTCGCAATCGCTGCGAAATGCCAATTTTAACCGTTGGTTCTGGTACAGCAGAGAGAATCACCTGCACGCTGTCTATGTTAAATTCCGGGTACCCGGGATTAAAAATCCAGTCTTTAAAAAAGTCTGTGAGGTCATGCCCCGTGATTTGGCTCAATTGATCTCTAAATTGTATGCTGTTTAGCGTGCCATAAGCATTGTTATCCAAAAGGGTTTGTAGTCCGTTAAAGAAAGTGGTATCGCCTAAATAAGTACGCAGGTTATGCGCCACCATTGCACCTTTTTGGTAGGTGTGTGTACCATAGGTAAGTTCATTGGGTAAGTCTGTTAAGGCGTGGTGACCGCCATCGCTTACAGCGGCATATTGTATCACAAAGGCATGATTTTCTGCCACAACATCTAAATAACGCTGGCGGTTGTATACCAACTCCTGATATTGATGACTAACATATTCGGCCATCCCTTCGTTAATCCACATATCGCCTGCAGTTTCGCAGGTAACTAAATTGCCAAACCAATGGTGCGCAAGCTCATGGGCAATAATATCTTCGCTAGCAAGCGTGCCATTTACTAAATTTCGTGGGTAGTGAATGCTTGTAGCGTGTTCCATAGCGCCAATGGTGGTTAGGGCATAGCCCACTTTTTGCCATTGGTAGGGGCCATAGCTGGCCACTTGTGCATCATAGATCTCGCGCAAATTGGCAAATGAACCTGAGATGTTGGCCGTGTCATTGCTTCGCCCAAGAAGTAAAAAATCTTTGTTAGCGTGTGTATAACTGATTTCATGATAGTTGCTGATGGCCACACTTGCCAAATAGGTAGGTATGGGGTCTGTTTGTGACCAATGACTAACCACTGTGTCGCCACCAAAAGTTGTGGTATCAAGCAGGGTACGTATGCCGTTGCAGTATGCTTTTCGCCCGTTAGCGGTTTTAACAGCAAAGCTATAGGTGCTCTTTTCCACAAAATTATCGAAGCAAGGAAACCAAGCGCGCCCAAAAGTGTGCGGATTTGCAGCAAAGCCAACACCGAGATTAAAAAAGTACGGGTTTGTAAAATGAAATCCGCCCCAACCGCTGAGGTCGTCTGTTGGGCTGCCGTAATAGTAAATGGCTAAAGTAAAAGTGTCGCCAACATTCATGGCGTTGGGCAACCAAATCGGGAAATCTGGCCCGCTGCTAAATGCATAAGCAGGCGAGAGGGTATCATTAAGTTTTACAGAGTCTACATGTAAGATTAAAAAGTCAAGGTTAACGCGGGTTACGCCATTAACCTTGGGTACCATTGTGATTGTGCATACACTGCGGCTTAGCGTACCTGTTTGTACTTGGGTAAAGTCAAGGTCTAAGTGGTAATGCAGAACATCTAATGTGTCGCTTTTACCATTGTTATTGATGGGCGGCGTGGCTGCTTGCATCTTAAAATTACGCTTGGTTTCTTGGCAGTTATACTGCGCTAGTGCAAGTAGGCTTTGAAATATGAAGAGGAAGCTCAGAATATTTTTAAACATGTATTCGGCATTTGCAACAAAAATGGGTGAATTGTTTTAGTAAAACAAAGCTTTTTATGGGGGATGAGATCGTGCTATAGACCGATTTTCATTTTTATTCACCTGTTTTAGCGGAGTTACATGGGCGTCTGATAATGGAATTTTTATAATCCGTAAAACCCAAAATTGATTATGATGCGTTAGGATTTTTCGGTTGCTGTCGATTTATTTCTTCGGCAGCGTTCACTACAATAAACGATGTTAGCCCAGTTTTTTTCCCACTTTTTACGCCAAGAAAATGGTCTTTGGCAAACCGGGCATGTTTTTTCTGGCAGATGAATTTTTTTATGCATAAACAACAAAACAAGAACGCCAGCAGCTTGTTTTGCATTCATGAACTTAACACCAGAGCAGATAGACCGCATCATAGAAATGGCATGGGAAGACCGCACGCCTTTTGATGCCATAGAAGCACAGTTTGGCCTGCCAGAAGCTGAGGTCATTAAGTTGATGCGCAGAGAAATGAAACAATCGAGTTTTAAGATGTGGCGGGCCCGTGTGCAGGGTCGCGCAACCAAACATCTCGCCAAGCGCACATTTACAGAGGGCAGACATAAGAGCGCCATGCAGCGCAACATCACCGGTAACGCCATTAGCAAACGCAGGTAGGGCAGATGTGCTATTTTGTTTTAGAGGGGAAGGTATCTCGCCCATTACATAAAATTTATACAAAGCATAAAATGCTCTGATAAAAGGGCAATCTGCACCGCTGGCCATGGCTACCTTATGGCATTCTCGTACCGGGTAGCGTATGTTTCTGTAAGATGGCTTTACTTTCTGCGCGTACGATGGCGTTGTTTCTCATCGCCCATATTTTTTCTCTTGCCACGCGGGCGCTATCTTCTAAATTCACCACCGGATGCGGATAATCTTGGCCCAATGAAACATGATACAACACCTCCTCAAAAGGTGTTATTAGCCAAGGTTCATGAATTAAGGCACTTGGCAAATGCTGAAGTTCTGGCACCCATTTTTTGATAAACAGCCCCTCAGGGTCATGTTCTTTACTTTGTTTAACCGGGTTGTACATTCTTATGGTATTGATGCCCGTTACACCAGCCTGCATTTGAAATTGTGGATAATGGATACCTGGTTCAAAGTCTAAAAATTGTGCGGCTAAAAAATCGGCACCGGCTTTCCAGTGTTGCCATAAATTATAGGTTAAGAAGCTCACCAACATTGCACGCATCCTAAAGTTTATGTAGCCTGTTTGGTGCAAACAACGCATGCACGCATCAACCAACGGGAAACCTGTTTTGCCACTTTTCCACGCTTCTAAAAAGTCGGGGTTTTCAATTCGGTCAAGCGCATTAAACCCACGGTTTATATTTTCAATTTCATATCTGTCTTCCATTTCAAATTTTTGAATGAAATGGCAATGCCAACGCAAACGCGATGCAAATGCGTGAAAAGAGCGTTTCCACCGTATTTGGGCTGCCTCTTTTTGGGCTTGATACACTTGGCGCACAGAGAGATTTCCCCACGCTAAATAAGCAGAAAGTCTGCTGCAACTTTCTCTGCTGGCTTCTGGCTTGCTTATGTGCTTACTGTAGTTTTCTGCCCGTTCATTTAAAAAGCTTTTTAAAGCTTTCTGCGCTTGGGTTTCGCCACCGCGCTGAAAAGAATCATCGTCTATAGCCCATGCTTGGTTAGCTGGCATTTCTAAAAATTCCCCCAAAACAATAGGAGGCTTAAAAGAATTGAGCGCACTCAGATTAACTTCTGCTTTTGGCGCTGTCATGTAGCCATACCATTGCTTACGCCAATCTGTTCTGTTTTTTAGTCCTCTGCGTACGCCATTGGTTTGGTATTCTATCCACGGTTTACCATGCATTTTGCACCAAGCAGAAATCTTTTTGTCGCGTGCATAGGTAATGGCTAGGCCTGTTTCTTCGTGGCTATATATTGCTTCTATGGTTTGTACGGCCTCAATTCTTTTAAAGACATTTAAAGGGTCACCTTCTGTAACATGTACTTTACCGCCATAGGGTTTTAGTTGCGCATTGAGGTCGCACAGACTTTGCCAAACAAAGCGCCAGTGCCGATTGCTGTATTGTGGCGCTTCATACAGGCTGGGTTCAAAAATATACAGGAGCAGGGTGGGCCGTTTTGCAGCTATAGCGGCTTGCAGCGGTGCATGGTCGCGCAAACGCAGATCACGCTTAAACCAAACAACAGAAATGCCCGTGTCCATTACGGCAGTGGTTTTGGCGCCACATGGGGTTTTGCATAGGCCATTCTCCCTAGCGGATTAGCAGTATGATACGCATCTAGTCCATTAACGGCTAAGATATCTGCTGCGGGTAAATTCACGTAACCATCTGGGGCTACCAGCGTATCATCTAGTTCTACGCTTTGAATGCTGCCTACGATAAAAAATGTGCCATTGGCTTCAACAGGCAATATTTGTTCTAGGGCAAGCGTGTAGCGCACAACACTTTCTGCCACCAAAGGTGCCACGCAGGCCTGATCAAAATAGGGGGTGAGGCCAACATGTTCAAACTCGTCTTCATCTATGGCATAGCGCGCAGCGCACTGGTGCACTTTACTCTTATAGCGCGCAGACATCTGGTTTAAGGTAAAACAGCGGGTATCTCTAATGTTTTGTAAGGTATGCTGATGTGCAGCCTCAGGCCTAAGCACCATCCCCAGCAAGGGTGGTGCAGCACCTAGATGAACCACAGAGTTTATAACGCTAAGGTTATTAATGCCCTGATTACTTATTGTGCCACATAAATGCACGCTTCGGTAGCCTGTGAGGCTATTCATGAAAGTACTGCGGTAGCGCTTTTCAAGCGCGTTGATAGCAGATTTATCGTATTTCATTAGCCGATTTTTAAGGCACTCATGCCCCCATCAACACCTAAAATTTGTCCGGTGATCCATGAAGATTGTTCACTTAGCAAAAAAAGCGCGGCATTGGCAATGTCTTCGGGTGTGCCAACGCGCTGCAATGGGTGACGTTTTGCTGCTGCTTCTTGTTTGGCTTCGTTGTTTAGTAATCGCTCAGCCAAAGGCGTATTTGTTAATGAAGGCGCAATGGCATTTACCCGCACTTTTGGCGCCCACTCTGCTGCAAGACTTCGTGTTAAGCCTTCAACAGCACCTTTTGCAGCGGCAACACTGGCGTGAAAAGGCATACCTTGCGTAACAGCAACGGTGCTAAAAAGCACAACGCTGGCGCCTGGTGTGGCGGTTAATGTTTTTTGTGCCCACTGCAAAACATCCACAGCCCCTAAAGCATTAATGGCAAATTCATGTTCAAAATCACTTCTTTTTAAGCCTCTAAAAGGTTTTAGGTTGATGCTTCCTGGAGCATACATCAAACCGTGTATTTGCTCAGGTAAGGGTATTGTGGCTAAATCATCTGTACTTAAATCAAAGGTGTAATGCGTATTGCCTGTAAGCGCTGGCGTATTGCGTGAAAGTGTAATTACAGTGTTTCCTCCAGCAAGTAATGCGCTTGCAACTGCATATCCAATGCCGCTACTTGCGCCTACAATAACATATGTTTTATTCATTCTTTTGACGTTGTTTCATGAGGTAACAATAACCCTATTGCATAGTTCAACAGAACCGCTGATATAAGCGGTCATTAGTTTACTTTCGTATTAATCATGAGGCAGGTATGACAAGAATGAAAAAGGAAAAAAAAATTATTGGGGCGATAGAGCGTATAGACCTCCTAGAATTTGAATTGTTTGATATGGACGCACGCGTAGATACAGGTGCTGCTACCAGTGCCATACATTGTCATCATGTAAAAGTTTTTCAGCGCCAAGAAAAAGAATACATCAGTTTTAAGCTCTTAGATCCTTCGCATCCAGATTACCAGCAAAAAACCTTCAGAACGTCTCAGTTTCGTGAAAAACTCATCAAAAGCAGCTTTGGAAATACGCAGTACAGGTATGCTATTAAAACGAGCATCAAGCTTTTTGGCGAAACTGTTGAAGTAGAATTAACATTGGCAGATCGAGAAAAAATGCAATATCCACTATTATTGGGTCGCAATATCTTGCGCGGTTATCTCGTAGACGTAAGCAAGAAGAATCTTTCATATAAGTTGAAGCATAAATGAACATTATTATCCTTTCGTCTAACCGAGAATTATACAGTACGCGGAGGTTGGTAGAGTCTGCCGAGGCCCGTGGCCATACCGCTAAGGTTATGAATCACACCAAATGTTACGTGGTAATGGAGAGTGGCGAGCTTGAAATTTACTACGGAGACCACGCCATAAGCAACGTTGATGCTATTATACCACGTATAGGTGCCAGTGTTACGTTTTATGGCAGCAGCATTATTCGCCAATTTGAAATGAAGCAAGTTTTTACCACATTAAATTCATTGGCTTTGGTGCGTAGCCGAGATAAATTGCGGGCAACACAAATCTTAGCTAGACATAAAGTGGGTATTCCGCGTACGGCTTTTGCCAAACATCCGAATGATGTCAATAACCTCATTAAGCAAGTTGGTGGCCCGCCATTAATTGTAAAGCTTTTAGAAGGTACACAAGGCTTGGGTGTGGTTTTGGCCGAAACTAAAAATGCCGCAAAAAGTGTGATTGAAGCTTTTTATGGGCTGAACACTAACATATTGGTGCAAGAATTTATCAAAGAAGCAAAAGGTGCCGACATACGCGCCATAGTGGTTGGCGGCAAAGTTGTGGCTGCATATAAGCGGCAAGGTAAAGAAGGCGAATTCAGAAGTAATATTCACAGGGGGGGTATTGGCGAAACCATAAAGCTTAAAAAGGCTGAACGCGAAATGGCCATACAAGCAACAAAGGCTTTGGGGCTTGATATTGCGGGTGTTGATATGCTCCAAAGTGATCGTGGTCCATTGGTGTTAGAGGTAAACTCTAGCCCTGGATTAGGAGGCATTGAAAAAGTAACTGGTATTGATGTGGCAGGTAAAATCATAGAATACATTGAGCAGAATATTACCAAGCCACACACAAAAACAAAAGATAAAGTAGGGGTGTAATGCAGCTTTTTTGGGGAGATGGCAATGGGTCGCAAATGATTTTACAAGGTGATGAGGCGCGCCATTGTACTAAAGTTCTACGCAAACAAATTGGTGATACCATTGAGGTTATAAACGGCTCTGGTAATCTTTTTAAATGCGCCATTGTGGGCATCACCAAACGCGAAGTACTTGCCCAAGTTACCGCCCAAGTGCCACATTTTGGGCAGTTACCCTATACCTTACACCTTGCGGTAGCGCCCACAAAAAATACAGATAGGTTTGAGTGGCTTTTAGAAAAAGCAACCGAAATGGGCATTACAAGCATAACGCCTTTGTTAACCGCCCATGTTGAGCGTACGCGTTTGCGCGAAGAGCGCCTGCAACGTATTCTTATTGCCGCAGCAAAGCAATCATATAAAGGCACCATACCAGAATTACGCCCTGCCACAACCTTTAAGTCTTTTGTAGAAGCAGCAAATTCAGATCAAAAATTTATTGCGCACTGCTATGATTTACCCCGAAAAGCGCTTTCAACGGCACTCATTCAACATAAATCTCTAACAATTTGCATTGGCCCAGAAGGCGATTTTAGCCCAGACGAAGTAGACCTCGCAACGGCTAAAGGCTTTGCACCTGTGCACTTGGGCGATTCGCGTTTACGCACAGAAACTGCAGGTATCGTAGCGGTGGCCGCTGTATATTCCTTTTACGCGGCATTCAAAACCCCTTAATTCATCCATATATATAAGGGCTTTGCAAATATTATTCTTGCTGCTTCCGCAATGCAGATTTTAGGCGGCTAGCATTTATTTAATCTTCTATAAAACAAGGCTGCAGAGCTATTTTAAAAGCTGACAAAAAACATTCATTATCAGCGATGAGATGCCGACCTTAGTAGGGTAAATTTTAAAGATGAAGAGCAATGGGAACTACAGAAAATAAAAATCAAACAAACGAGCGTACATGGAAAGAAGCTTGGAAAACACGTTTAGATACGCTAAGAGTAAAACTTGAACTAGGTAAGATGGATCTTCATGAAGGGGCTGATGAACTTGAGAAAGAAGTACGTGCCTACTTGGCCAAAATGCAAGCACAAATGGCCTTTTTGGTTGAAAAAAATCCAAAGGCGCTAGAACTCAAAGCACGCCTTGATGAAATGATTCTTCAAATAAATCTTGGCAAAGCTGAGGGTAGAGATATGCTTGAGCGCGAAACGCGAAAGCTCAGAGACCGGTTACATGCATGGAAGTGGGATGTGTTAGATTGGTTAGCAGAAGAAGTAGACGAGCATGCCAATAACGTACGTGATGCGCTAGAAAATGAATTGGAGTTTTACACAGCGCAGCTCGAACTGCTAAATGTGCGCGCGCACTTGGGTAAGAATGATGCCCGCGATACTTGGGAAGATTTGCGTAAAAAGCTAGATGTAAAACTTCAAGAATTGCGTAACAAGGTAGAAACCAAAGCTGAAGAGCGCTGGGATGATACCAAACAAGATTTGGCCACACAGTTACGTAAATGGGCCGACAGGCTTGGCTGATTGGCCAATGATAATTTTTGAAAAAGCCCCGCGATGTGCAGGGCTTTTTTATGAGCTTTAAAAATAGCGCTGTCTGGCCTACTCCCCTTGGTCAAACAGAAGTTCTAAATCAATATCTAGATCTTGTAAAAAGCGCAAAGCTTCTGCCATATCTGTGGCTAGAATTCTATCGGCCTCTACAAAGGGCACATGTTCTCTAAAGGCTTCTAAAAAGCTTTGTAAGAAAGGCGATGTTTTGCCCGATCTAAAGTTTAGTGCTTGTGATGCTGTAAATAATTCTATGGCCAGAATGCGCTCTACATTTTGCACAATGCGATACAATTTAGTGGCGCTATTGGCACCCATACTCACATGGTCTTCTTGGCCATTACTACTCTCAATGCTATCAATGGAAGCGGGGTTTGCCAACTGCTTATTCTGGCTAACAATGCTGGCTGCCGTGTATTGTGGTATCATTAATCCAGAATGTAAGCCAGGCTCCGCTACCAAAAATGCTGGCAATCCTCTGCGGGCATGAATGAGTTGATAAACGCGGCGCTCACTAATATTTCCGAGTTCTGCTAGGGCAATGGCTAAAAAATCTAGGACCAATGCCAGGGGCTGCCCATGAAAATTTCCACCGCTAAGAATTTCATCAGCCTCTGGAAAAACCAATGGATTATCAGTTACCGCGTTAATTTCTACCTCAAGCACTTTAGCCACATGCGCCAAGGTGTCTTTTGTTGCCCCATGTACTTGGGGCATGCATCTAAAGGAGTATGGGTCTTGCACATGTTCTTTGGGTTGATTGATGAGTTCACTCCCCTCAAGAAATGCCGTGATGTTTTCTGCAGTTTTAATTTGCCCATGATGTGGCCTGCTGTGATGAATTTTTGCATCAAAAGCCTCTTTGCGGCCATCAAAAGCTTCTAGGCCAATGGTGCCGATAAGGTCGGCCATGTAATTGATTTTGTAGGCTTTTAGCGCACTCCATACACCATAAGCGCTCATGAATTGCGTGCCATTGAGCAATGCCAATCCTTCTTTACTCTTTAGGGTGATAGGCGCTAGATTGAGTTTAGCCAATGCCTGTTCTGCAGACATTCTCTTGCCTTTTAAATACACTTCGCCTTTGCCCAATAGGGGGAGGCTAAGGTGCGCAAGCGGCGCTAAATCGCCACTAGCCCCTAAAGAGCCAAGTTGATAAACCACAGGTAAGCAATCAGCATTGTAAAAGTCAATGAGCCGTTCAACCGTTTGCAGTTGTACCGCGCTATGCCCAAAGGCCATATTTTGAACTTTGAGTAAAAGCATTAAACGAACAATTTCGGCTGGTACTTCATCACCCATACCACACGCATGACTCATCACCAGGTTTTCTTGTAATTGCTCTAGCTGGTGCGTATCTATTTTAATATTGTACAAACTGCCAAAACCGGTATTTATACCATAAATCGCCTTTTCTTGGGTTTTCATTTTATCATCCAGATACTTTCTACATTGTAAAATAGCATCGCGCGCTTGGTCAGTAAGCGTAATGTGTAGATTTTGGTTTTGGATTTCAGCAATCTCTGCCAATGAAAGAGGGCGCTTGCCAATGGCAACAATCTTGTTCATGGTATGATACGTTTAAACGGGGGCTAAGGTAATTGAATCATGCCATGCTGGGCAGCTTAAAGCACTAGGGCTGCCATGTCTGTTTTGGTGTATCTTGGCACGATTATGCCAATCAAAAAAGCAACATATTCTGCACCAGTTTTACTTACCAATGGGCATGTACATACCATATATGCAGCACTCTTCAGAAAGGTTTTACCCATTGTATGGCAAAGAGAGCGCTTAGAATTACCAGATGGTGATTTCTTAGACTTAGATTGGTTTAGGGGCAAGCATAGCAAGTTAATTGTGTTGGGGCATGGGTTAGAAGGCAGTAGCACAAGCTCATATATACTTGCTGCTGCGGATTATTTTTATTCTCGTGGTTATGATGTTTTGGCTTGGAACCACAGAAGTTGTAGTGGCGAAATGAACCGGCTACCGCGATTTTATCATCATGGAGCTACAGATGATGTTGCTTATGTAATGCGAGAAACAGCCAGGTATAATGCAGTCTATTACATTGGCTATTCACTGGGAGGTAATGTTTTGCTTAATTATTTGGGGGATGAAAAGCATCAAAAACCAAAACGCTTAAAAGCAGCAGTTGCCGTGTCTGCCCCGATAGATTTGGCATCTTGTGTTGCAGAAATTCATCGCCAAAGAAACCGCATTTACCATGATCGGTTTTTGAGAACCCTAATCAAAAAAGTGAAGCAAAAAGGCCTTTTAATGCCCAATGCATTAGATGTTTCGCGGCTCAGAGATATAAAAACGATTAGTCAGTTTGACGAGTATTATACTGCGCCATTGCATCAATTTTCATCGGCAGCAGATTACTATCAAAAGGTGAGCAGCAAGCAAAGGTTACAACAGATTACAACACCAACTTTGCTTATACAGGCCCAAGATGACCCCATGCTAAGTCCGCTGTGTTTTCCATATTCTGAAGCTAAGAACAGCAAATATGTAAATCTCTTAGCACCAAAACATGGTGGGCACGTTGCATTTTTAGCAGGTTACCGCAAGGGGAGTTGGATGGATGATGCGACTTTTACTTTTTTTGAGGACAAAAATTAAAGCAACACTAAAATCGAATAGTACATGACAACAAGTACCGTTACCTACATAGGCGCATTGCAAACCACTTGTATGCATACCAACAGCGGATATCAAATCACCACAGATGCACCTACAGACAATCATGGCAAAGGCGCGTATTTTAGTCCAACAGATTTATGTGCTACCGCGCTAGCCACGTGTGCCATCACCACAATGGGTATTAAAGCCAATTTAGAAAACAAATTTTTAGGTGATGTAAAGGCAGAAGTATATAAGGTTATGGCAAATAATCCGCGAAGAATCAGCGAAATACGCATTGATTTCACATTTTCTGACGCCTACACAGAAGCCCAAAAAGAGTGGCTCATGGCCATTGCACATAATTGTCCGGTTGCAAAAAGTTTGCATCCAGACATAAAACAAGTATTCTCATTTGCTTGGGCATGAGGCTTTCTTTTTTACCTTGGGCCGAGTAAATAGTGATTATGTTCGGATTTGGAAAAAAAGAGATTACCACGAAGAAACTGCGCGAATGGCAGAACGCCTATCGCATAGAGAAGATTGTAGAAGTTGCTAAGTCTGGTACCACAAAATCTCGCCTACTTGCTATAGCTGTTCTTGAAGAAGTAAATATGATTCAGGTTAAGAATGAGCTTCTTGCGTTGTTGGATGATGCCATTCCAGAAATTGCATTGCGTGCCGCTGATGCCTTAGAGTCTATGGGTGTTGTGCACGAAGAACGCGAACGCATCAAAGCATGCAGGTCTAAACATCAAAAGAGCTAATCACTGAATTTTCTCAGTAAAAAAGCTGAGTATCCATTTTATTTTTATCTACAAAACTTTTTATCATGACTACATCTATTCGCACACTTCAACCTAGTGCACTTTGGAATTATTTCGCAGACCTAAATGCCGTTCCACGCCCAAGCAAAAAAGAAGAGCGCGTGCGCCAGTTTATGGTTGATTTTGGCAATAGCCTCAAGCTGCCCACCCGTGTTGATGACATCGGCAACGTAATCATCAAAAAACCAGCAAGCGCCGGTATGGAAGATCGTGCTACGGTGGTTATGCAAAGCCATATTGATATGGTGCACCAAAAGAATAATGACACCGTTTTTGACTTTGATACCCAAGGCATAGACATGTATGTGGATGGCGATTGGGTTAAGGCGAGGGGCACCACGCTTGGTGCAGATAACGGCATTGGCGTGGCTAGCATTATGGCCATTTTAGCCAGTAACGATATTGCTCATCCGTCAATAGAAGCCCTTTTTACCATTGATGAAGAAACTGGTATGACTGGCGCATTGGGCTTAAAAGCTGGAGAATTAACCGGAAAGTACCTCTTGAATTTGGATACCGAAGATGATGACGAACTGAGCATCGGCTGTGCCGGAGGTATTGATGTTACCATTACTAAAACCTACCAAGAACAAGCCACGCCAAGCGGCATGAAGGCTTACATAGTAACCGTGAATGGCCTAAATGGCGGCCATAGCGGCATGGACATTCATAAAGGATTGGGCAATGCCAATAAAATTTTGAACCGCGTTTTATGGCGCACGCACGAACATTTCGGTATGCGCGTAGCCAACTTTGATGGCGGCAGTTTGCGCAATGCCATACCGCGCGAAGCAGTGGCTACCGTTGCTGTGCGCGAAGAAGATGCCCGCGTTTTTGAAAAGCATATTGCGCATCAGGCTGAGATATTGAAAAAAGAATACGCCACTACTGATCCCAACTTCAAGCTAACTGCTGTTGAAACGGAAATGCCACCCAAGGTAATGGACGTTGAGCACCAAGAGCAACTTCTTGCCGCCATTTACAGTTGCCAAAACGGCATTTACCGCATGAGCCCTGACATTCCTGACCTTGTGCAAACCAGTAACAATGTGGCTCGTGTGCTTGTAAAAAGCGGTGAAGCAAAAGTGTTGTGCCTTACGCGCAGCAGTGTAGATTCTGAAAAAATGGACTTGGCACACGCCATTGAAGCCAATTTCTACAATATCGGTGCCGATGTTGAATTTAGCGGCAGCTACCCGGGGTGGGCACCATTGCCTGACTCTGACCTAGTAAGTTTGATGAGCAGCCTGTATCGCGAAATGTTTAGTGCTGAGCCCAAAGTAGCCGCTTGCCATGCCGGCTTGGAGTGCGGAATTTTAGGCAGTCATTACCCTGAAATGCAAATGATAAGCTTTGGGCCCAATATACGTGGTGCCCACAGCCCGGACGAAAAAGTGCAGATTAGCAGCGTGCAGAAATACTGGGGCTATTTATTGGAGGCGTTGAAGCGGATACCACAAGCATAAAATGAAACAGCCGCGCCCACGGGCGCGGCTGTTTTGTTTAAATCATAATTGTTGCTAACAGAGCTAAGTACATTTCTAGCCTACAAAACCAACACTTGCAAACGTATTTAATAGTTTACCAAAGGTATCGTTGGTCTAGAAAGGAGATAAATGCCTTATCACTTTCTTTTTTTACTCTTATTATGGCTGCGTATATTGAAAAGCACACCAAAATGAAGGTTTACAACAGGGAATGGCCCTGAACGAACTTTGTATAAGTCGCCATAATCACGTTCAAAGCTATCCAAGTATGCCAGATGTTGTTCGTTAGAACGGCTCAAACTTCTAACCCACACCCCAAGGCCTACACCTACATAGGGTGTAAAACGTTTACCAAAAGTATAACCTGCGCGGTGTTGGGTATTTAAGCCAATATTAAAACCCGTTAATCTTGCATCTGCCTCTTTTGCCTTACCCGTAGGATCTCCCGTTTCAAAACTGCGATGCGAAAAATCTACCTGACTTGATACCAACAACTTGCCCTGTACTAACACGTTTGAAGACAAGTAAAAAGCAGTTTTTGATTTTTTGAAGTATTTAAAATTGTAGCCAAGAGCTATACCGAAATAATGAAGATCATAATTGTAAAAACCCATATTTGTTGGAGAGGATATGAGTTGTTTGTTTATATTTCTTAATGCTCCCGCCCAAACAATATCATAAGTGCTTTTTGAATAACTAAACTCCACATAATTTAAAAAACTCAATTTAAAGACATCTTGAAGAAATATTGAAGCACCGTAATTATTTGTTTCTCTAAAATCGTAGTGCGTAGAGAGGATAAACAAATTTTCTGCGTCAAGACCTGTGCGGTACGAGTAAAAAATGTCATTCCGCTCAATAGTTGCTTCCGGAAAGAATTTATGTTCTACCACATCTTTACCCACGCTTAAACCTATTTGTTGCGAATAAGTGCTAAGCGAAGTTAAAAACAACAACCCGATTTTAAAGCACCACCAGTTTTTCATAGTCTCTTCTGTCATTAGTGGATAGCTTGATAATGTATGTTCCTTTTGTAAGCATACTTGTATTCAATTCAAAGCTCGTTTGTTTGGTTAGCTCGACGCGGAATATTTGCTCTCCTGCAATAGTATTTAAGCCTTGGCGTACGTAATAAAGCGAACATGCCCATTACATTGTTGTAAACTGGGAAATTATGTGGGCTAATTAGGTATTTATCAAGTGAAGCTGTTGGCATAGTGCCAGGCATAAACAACGGCTCGCTTTCCGGTGATATCAACTTGGTAATATTCCCTGTAATTCTACCTTCTGTAAATGTGGCCGAAGGTGTTTGCGGTTTTACTGGTGCTGTTTGGATATCTAGTACGGTATTTAAAAAATCGAACTGGTCGGCCATACCTTTCTTTAAGCTATTCTTGATAGCTACCGCCCAATCTTCTGCTTGATTCGAGTCCTTAGGGATGACAAGCTTATCATCCCAAAGCTTTAGTTTATTTTCGAGAAGGAAATCTTTAAGCGCGCCAAGTGGCACAGCTAAATTCGCAATACCATCGCTCATGCCAACCTTGGCAGCATCAACCACAAGTTTTTTTAACTGATTAACCGGGCTTTTATAATCTGCCATATCATCTTCATACTGAGATAGTGCCTTTTTGTAATCATCTAACAGACCATCAATCGATGCGTAGGCCACATTACCGGCAGCTACAACATCGCCATTGGCATCTAGCATCGTCTGAAAAAAATCTTTTTCTGCATCTGATAAATCATTTAGATTTTTATCATAACTAATCTCGCGCAAGGTTAAATCAACATTAAAAACATCTCGTGTAAAAAATTTGACAACTAGTTTGGTAGGAATATGGCATTGGCAAGGGTCGTAGGCAATCTGAAAATCGGCCGCTACCCATTGACTTGTATTGTTGCCACTTGTGCCGTTGGTAGGATGCCTTTTTGGCGAACTTAACGAAATAATATCCGTGGGTTGGTCTAATGGCTTATCCATGCCATTGGCTAAGCGAAAGGCAGCACTATAACTCGTTTCATCATTAACATCACGCTCACTTCCATCTAAGCGTAACTCAACAATAATTTTTTCTTCGGTAC